>CADCPT010000063.1 GCA_902803385.1 uncultured Ruminococcus sp. | reverse complement strand
TAGTAATTAGGCGGTAAGCCGTATTTTATCGGATATTTAGATGATTCAGAGGCTTGTAAAAAAGAAAATAGTTTTTTCACACCCCCTTATACTATAAAAAGTGCGCCCGTAGGAAGTGCCCCCCCAGTGCGCCTCCCTTGCGACGCATCTGAAAAAACACTGTTTATAATACACTGTGAATCAAGTTTAAAAAAAATTAATTGATTATAGCCGATTAATATGATAGAATATAACAAACGTCGATGTTCCCGCCTCTATAGGCGGCGGCTGCAGGAGGAAATAAAATATGGAAAAAAAGCATATAATATTCTATACAACTCCTGCCCATGGGCATATCAACCCGGCGCTGCCGATAATAAGCGGCCTTATAGAAAAGGGATATAGGGTAACGGCTTATTCCACCGATGAATACAAAAGCCTTGTTGAAAGCAGCGGCGCTGTATTTCAGCCCTATGATATGGGCGATATAAAATTCGATACCTCAATCGGCAGCGAGCTTCTTCTGCTGACAAGACTTATACTGCAGTTCACTGCATATTCTTCGCCCGGCCTTATCGCAAGCGCAGCCAAAGACCCCCCGGCGCTCATTCTTCACGATACGCTTGCGCTGTGGGGACGTCTGACAGCCGATTTTCTCGGCATCCCTGCGGTCTCCGTAAATACTATAATAACCACATACGGCGCAGGAAGCCGTGCATTCCGTATGTACAGCAGAAATTTTGCATTATCGACCGCACCGCAGCTATACGCCCTGAAAGACATAAGAAAAAACACGGCAAGGCTGAAAAAGCTTTACGGGCTGCAGAAAACAGATATGATGAATCTGCTCATGAACCGCGAGGGTATGAATATTTTCACCTTTCCGCGCTGCATGCATCCGGACGGCAGCAGGCTGGGCAAGGATTGCTTTTTCGCGGGCAACACCTCGCGTCTGCGCAGTATAAAAAAAGGAGATCTGCTCGACAGCGACAAGCTCATATATGTTTCCCTCGGAACAGTATTCAACGGAAGCCTTCCTTTTTACAGGGAGCTTTTCAGGGATCTCGGCGAAACAGAATACGATGTTTTTGTCTCCTGCGGCAAAAACTACGGCAGGCTTTCCTCTCTTCCCCATTCATCAAATATCGTTCTGACCTCTTTTGCCGATCAGCGTGCGGTACTTGAACGCGCAAAGCTCTTTATCACCGCAGGAGGAATGAACAGTCTCTGTGAAGCGGCAGCTGCAGGAGTTCCGATGCTTATGATACCTCAGCAGGGTGAGCAGAAGATTAACGCTGCAATGGCTGAGCGGCTCGGACTCGGAAAAATATGCCGCGGAGGTCTTTATGAAGGATCCTGTGATATCATGGGAAGCTTCAGACGAAACGAAAGAATGACGGATGTATTTTCGACTGTAAGGATAAATGAGCTTATCACATCACTTGAAGACTATATGAAAGGAAATAAGCTATGAAAAAGGTACTGGTGACCGGAGCAACAGGCTTTCTCGGAAAATACCTTGCACCCGACCTTAAAAGCAGAGGGTGGGACGTTATTGCAATGGGAAGAAACGAAAAGGCCGGGGCAGCTCTTTCACAGCAGGGAATCGACTTCCGCCGCGGAGATTTCACCCGACCGGACGAATGTGAGGATATGTTTGACAGTGTTGAATGTGTGATACATGCCGGGGCTCTTTCTACCGTTTGGGGAAAATGGGAGGATTTTTACAACATAAACGTACAGGGCACAAGGAACATCTGCGAGCTGTGCCTTTCACATGGAGTAAAAAGGCTTGTATATATTTCCTCGCCGAGCATCTATTCCTCAAAGCATGACAGATTTGATATCCCGGAGAACGATTACGACCCCAAAAATGAGCTGAATTACTATATCAAGTCAAAAATACTTGCAGAGCGGATAATACGTGAATATAACGAAAAAGGCCTGTACACCGTCGTGCTCAGACCGCGCGGGCTTTTCGGGATCGGCGACACAAGTCTTATACCAAGAGTGCTGCGCGCAAATTCAAAAACAGGTATTCCTCTTGTAAACGGAGGAAACAACTACGTTGATATAACACATGTCAAAAATGTGTCTCATGCATGCTGTCTGGCAGCTTCGACTGATAATATAAACGGTGAGGTGTTCAATATCACAAACGGCGAGCCTATGGTTTTCCGTGAGATCCTCGAGCTGTTCTTATCTTCTATAGGCGAAAAGCCTAAATATCTGAAGCTTCCCTTCGGGCTGGTTTACGGTGCAGCTTCATTTCTTGAATGGCTATACCGCACATTCCGCCTGAGCGGAGAACCGGTACTGACAAAATATACCGTATGCACAATTTCCTTTTCACAGACCCTCAATATCGAAAATGCCCGTAAAAAACTCGGATACTCACCAATAATAACTCTTGCAGAAGGGATAAGCGAATATGGACAGTGGTGGAAGGAAAATAAATAGGATAAAGCTTTATGCATGCGGAAGCTGCAGGAACGATCTCGGGATCGTTTTCCGAGGACATCCTAAGGACATTCGTATTTTTCCTGCCCTTGTCGCATTTATAGAACACAATACTTTCGGAAATGTTCTTTTTGATACCGGCTACAGTGAGCTTGTATACAAAAACAGCATCACATCAAAGATATACAACCTTCTGAACAAGACGTTCATTACTCCGGAGGAAGTTATAGACAGCAGGCTTATGCAGGACGGTATATCCCCTGACAGCATAAAGCATATTATACTTTCTCATTCTCACCCTGACCATATAGGAGCTCTGAAACGCTTTTCCGGCTATGAGCTAATTGCAACTAAAGAAGTATTTGCAAAAATGGATGAAGGAAAGCTGCTTTCGCTCACCTTCAGAAATATGGTGCCTCACGGTGAAATAACAAGAAGAACGGCTGAGCCTGCAGTAGATAATGGTATCTTTGAAGGATTTTTTGAAGAGGTATATGATATCTTCAGAGACGGAACTATCATCGGTGTGCGTCTCGACGGTCATGCAGACGGACAGATGGGCATATACATACCGGAACACCAGCTTTTCCTTGCCGCCGATTCCTGCTGGGGAGAAGACCTTCTTCCAGAAGTGCCGCGCATGCGCCCTCTTCCGAGACTGATACAGAACGATTTTACAAAATACTCCGCAACAGCCGCTGCTATGCTGCGTTTTATAAAAGAGCATCCGGAAATAAAGGTCATCTTCTCCCACGGTGCTATGGAGGAAAAAAGCTATGAGTAACAAACTGAATATCCTGCTCAGCTACCTGAAATTCAGGCACAGACATTTTTCAACGCGCAAAAAGCTTGAAAGCTATCAGCGAAAAAAAATAGCGAAGCATCTGAGATTCGTAACGAAAAAGTCTGGATTCTACCGTAAGTATGCCGGAAAAAAGCTTGAGGATCTCCCCGTAATAGACAAAGGTGTTATGATGGATAATTTCGACATTATAAACACTGTGGGGATAAGCCGGGATGAAGCGTTGGAATTTGCAGTTCAGGCCGAGCGCTCCCGTGAATTTGACCCGAAGCTCCGGAACATCACCGTAGGGCTCAGCTCAGGCACATCACACAGTCGCGGAGCTTTTCTTGTGGAAAAAACCGAAACTGAAAAATGGGCAGGCTTTGTACTTGCAAAATTTCTGCCGCATGGTATAACCGGGCATTACAGGGTAGCGTTCTTTATGAGGGCAAATTCAAATCTTTATAAGTCTGTCAGCTCGAAAAACATAAGCTTTGAATTCTATGATATCTATGCAGATATGGAACAGAATATCGAAAAGCTGAAAAGACTCGGTGCGGATATTCTTGTCGCACAGCCCTCTGCCCTGCTTATGATAGCCGAGGCTCTTGAAAACGGCAGAATAGATATCCACCCGGAAACAGTCATATCCATTGCGGAGGTGCTTGAAAAGGAAGACGAACAGAGAATAAAAACTGCTTTCGGGCTTGATGTTATTCATCAGGTGTATCAGTGTACGGAAGGCTGCCTTGCGACCACATGCCGCTGCGGCACACTGCATCTGAATGAGGATATCGTATTCATCGAAAAGGAGTATATAGACGAAAAAAGGTTCGTACCGATAATTACTGATTTTGAGCGCACCTCACAGCCGATAATCCGTTACCGACTGAATGACGTATTGGTAGAGAAGAAAGAACCCTGTCCGTGCGGCTGTGTATATACAGCTCTCGAAAAGATCGAAGGCAGAGAGGACGATGTGTTTGTATTCAGCGGCAACGGAAAAGAGGTACGGATATTCCCCGATTTTATCCGCCGTTGCATACTGTTTTCGGGTAACATTCGCAATTACCGGATAGTACAGCAAAAAGACGGAAGCATCATCGTGTATTCCGATATTGACGACGAAATGAAAAAGAATGTCCTGAGTGAATTTGCAAAGCTTGCGAAAGACAACGGCTTTGCCTCTCCGGAAATAAAATTCCTGGCATATACATACGACAAGAACCGTAAGCTCAAAAGAGTCGAGAGACTGACGTAATATCAAAAACAAGGATGATAAAAAGGAGCGGATAATAATGAGAAACATCAGGATAATCGGATGCGGTGCAGCTGTTCCGGAAAATACCGTAAAATTCGGAGATCAGACAAGATACAGGATGACCGGCGGAGAAACGCTTATTGACCTTGCCGAAAAAGCCGCAAAAGAAGCACTTGAGGATTCCGGTATCGGCATCGGCGACATTGACCTCATTATCGGAGGTATGGCAACACCCCTGCAGGCAATACCCTGCAACGCTGCGCTGATACATGAAAGAATAGCGAAGGGTCTTTCTATACCTGCATTTGACATCAATTCGTCCTGCACAAGCTTTGTTACCGCATTTGATATGGCTTCGTTCCTCATTTCCGCAGGTCAGTATAAAACCATACTGATAATTTCAGGCGATACCGCTTCAGCCGCTTTGAACCCGAATCAAAGGGAAAGCTATGAGCTATTCTCAGACGCAGCAACCGCATTTGTGGTAACCGCCTGTGGATCCGGCAGCGGAGTTATCAATTCAAAGCAGTGCACATATTCAGAGGGCGTTCATGACACTGAGCTGCGCGGAGGCTGCGGACTTCTGACATCCTTTGCTATGAACGAAAAAAACAGAGACGACTATTATTTCGATATGAAGGGTGGACGAGTTCTCAGGCTCACCGCAAAGAAGGTGCCTGTATTCCTGAATGATTTTCTTACGGAAACAGGCATTACGATGGATGATATAGATTATATCATTCCTCACCAGGCAAGCAAAGCTCTGGGGCTTATAATGGAGCGCCTCGGAGTGCCGGAGAAAAAATACTTTGACCGGGTGCGCGACTGGGGAAATATGATATCGGCGGCAATACCGATGGCGCTTTACACCTCCATACGAGAGGGCAGGATAAAGCGGGGAGACAGGATAGCTCTTTTCGGAACTGCCGCAGGGCTAACAATAAGTATTCTATACATGGTTTATTGATACCTCACATCATCCTCGGAAACTGCATTTTGCTTTTAGTCCGCTGCAGATAGCATAAGGAGGGGACCACAAATGATAACGGATTCATTTGACGATTCAACAGAAGAAATAATAAAGGTATACCGTAACGAAAACGCAGAAAGAGTCGATGCATGTATCCTGACCTTTTCTCATACAATTCTGGAATTTGTTCTTGATACATTTAACTGCGAAAAGGTCGGTGATCTTTTTTCTTCAAACGGAGCAAATCCTGTATACAAGTTTACATATAAAAACAGAAAAATTGCGGTATATATGTCCTATGTCGGAGCATCGGGCTGCGTTGCGGATATTGAAGATACTCTTTCGATCATAAATACAGACAAATATATAGTATTCGGAGGCTGCGGATGCCTCAACAAAGAGATAGCGCGCGGCAAGGTCATGGTTCCGACTGCCGCTTACAGAGATGAGGGGACATCCTACCATTATGCTCCGGCTTCGGATTATATCGAGATCAAGAATTCTGATACGGTCGCCGAATTTCTAAGATCCGTCGGTCTGCCGTATATTCAGGGAAAGACCTGGACAACAGATGCCGTACACAGAGAGACAAGAGGTAATTTTGAAAAACGCAAGGCAGAGGGATGTATTTCTGTCGAAATGGAATGTGCGGCAGTTCAGGCAATGTGCGATTTCAGAGATCTCAATGCATATTTTTTCTTTACGTCCGGCGATCTGCTGGATTCTCCCGAATGGGACGAAAGAAAAAAGCAGGGGCAGCTGAAGGACACACAGCACGATACGGGGCATTTTGACATAGCTCTCGAATTAGCCGTATATGTTGCGGCATTGCCTTGATGCAGCACAGCAAACAATTTTATCTGTAAGTTTTTTCAAAGGTGACAGCGCTGATCCACCGCCCGACCGTTGCTGCGCAACGACTGGGCTATTTTAAGACTTGTTTTTTTCAGAGGTGCCGCGAGCAAAGCTCGCGGCACCTCTGAAAAAAACACTATAAAAAAGTGCGCCGCAGGGTAGGCGCACGTGGTCGATCACAAAAGGGCTGCGGATGATTCCGCAGCCCCATCTTTATAGTATATGAAGCGGCATAAAGCCTATGTGATCGCACGAAACAAGACGATATGTGATGCCGCCCTGTTCTCCTTCAAAGGCACGCCTTGCAGCAGTACCGCCGTGTATATGCCCGTAAAAGCATTTTCTTACACCGTATTCCTTCAATACAGATGTGATCTCCTCACATTCCATATTATTGTAGATCGGAGGATAATGAAGAAACACTATCGGCTCATACCCCTCTTTTACAGCCGGCTCAAGAGACATCCTCAGCCTCCCGGCCTCACGGTTCAGCACCTTCATATCAGCGTCCGTCTCCGCATCATAAAACCAACCGCGCGAGCCGCACAATGCCATCCCGTCACGCAGAAACCAATTGTTATGAAGTATCTCAATGCTGCCGAACCCGGACTCAGAAATGAATCTGTCCATTTTCGCCTTTGTTGTCCACCAGTAATCATGGTTTCCCTTGATAAGAAGCTTTTTCCCGGGAAGTGAATCAATAAAGCGAAGATCTGCCGCTGTCTCCTTCAGATCCATAGCCCAGGAGATATCCCCGGCTATCACGACCGTATCCTCCGGCGCAACAACACGGTTCCAGTTATTACTGAGTCTTTCAGTGTAGTTTTCCCATCCGTGAAAAACATCCATGGGCTTATCTGCCGAAAAGGAAAGGTGAAGGTCGGCAATAGTGTATACCGCCATATCAGCAGATACCGAGACCTTCCAGAACAGACTTCGGCATTTCGTCTACCTCACATTCAGCGGTAAAGCGCACCTCTGCATTTTTAAGAGCCGCAAGAGGAGCAGGGATCTCTGTACCTGTTTTTGACGAAAGAAGTTCAACTGTATCGTATTCATCATCAGGAAGCTTATCGGCGCTGACAGATGAAAGAACGGCAGCGGAGAATTTATACGGGCTTGCAGTAGAAGCTATGACAGTCGTTGTCTTGTCACCTGTATTCTTTACATACTGAGCATAAACATCAAAGGCAACAGCAGTATGGGTATCGCAGAGATAATTCTCCTGAGTATAGATCGTGCTTATTGTCTTCTTTGTCATTTCATCGTCGCAGCAGCCGCCCGTAAACAGAGCAGTGAGCTTTGCCTTGGTCGCATCGTCAACAGTATAGCTGCCGTTTTCACCGAGCTCCTTCATCCAGCCGGCAACCTTTTGTGCATTGCCGTCTGTAAGGTCGTAAAGAAGCCTTTCAAGGTTAGAGGAAACCAGGATATCCATAGAGGGAGAAATGGTTGTGTAGAAATGTCTCTTTCTGTCATATGTACCGGTGCTGATGAAATCGGTAAGGACATTATTAGAATTGGATGCGCAGATGAACTTTCCGACAGGAAGACCCATCTTCATTGCATAATATGAAGCAAGGATATTACCGAAATTGCCTGTGGGAACGGCAACATTAATTTTTTCACCAAGCTGTATTTTTCCGTCGTTAACAAGCTCGCAGTATGCTGAGAAGTAATAAACTATCTGCGGAAGCAGACGACCCCAGTTGATAGAGTTTGCGCTTGAGAAGAGCATATCATTTTCTGCAAGCTTTTCTTTTATCTCAGGATCCGTAAATATCTTTTTAACGCCTGTCTGAGCGTCATCGAAATTGCCTCTGATCGCCATAACGCTGACATTGCTGCCCTTCTGGGTCGCCATCTGGCGCTTCTGCATCGGTGATACGCCGTCAACCGGATAGAATACCATTATCTTAGTACCTTCAACATCGCAGAAGCCTTCGAGAGCTGCCTTGCCTGTATCGCCGCTGGTAGCAACAAGGATAACCGCCTGCTTATCAGCGCATGTCTTTTTCACGGATTTTGTAAGCAGATGAGGAAGTATCTGCAGAGCCATATCCTTGAAAGCGCATGTAGGTCCATGCCAGAGCTCAAGAACAGCAGACTGTACTCCGCCAATATCAACATAAGAGATAGGGGCAGGATCATCAGAACCGAATTTTTCAGATGCATAGGCAGCGTCAACGCTTTCGCTTATCTCATCTGCGGTGAAATCGGTGAGAAAGTCACCCATTATCTTTTTGGCTCTTGCCTTATAATCGCCCTTGCAAAGCTCGCCTATCTGTTCAAGGCTGTAAAAAGGAAGCTCCTGAGGCACGAAAAGGCCGCCCTCATCGGAAATGCCCTGCGCGATAGCCTGAGCCGCTGTTACTACCTTGTTCTTATCTCTTGTGCTGTTGTAATTCATGAAAATTTCCTTCTTTCCCGTTTATTAATACCCGTATCCTGCAAGCCCTGTAAAATCAGGGGCTGAAGATATATGCGCCGGTATCAGGCAAGATTTTCCGTAAAGAAACGGAAGGCATTGCCGAAGAAAACAGCGTCCGCTGTCTCTTTTCCGAAGGCGCCGACAAATTCATCATACAGATGCGGCATATCCTCAAGACCTCTGATATCCTCCGGGATATCCGCGCCGTCAAAATCGGCACCCATTGCAACCGAACCGGTACCGCCCTTTTGAAGCAGATATCCGGCATTTTTAATTATATCATATAAATCGGCATTTGTCTGCTGTTTATTCAAAAAATCCCTACAAAAATTAAGTCCTGTTATGCCGCCCCTGCTGACAAGAATACCGAACTGGCCGTCCGTCAGGTTTCTCGGATGGTCACATACGGCTCTTGCGTTTGAATGTGATGTAACAAAGGGCTTTTTCGCTATTTGTACGGTATCATAGAAGAGCTTTTCTCCGGCGTGTGACAGGTCAACTATCATGCCTGTCCTCTCCATTTCCCGAACAACGCTTTTTCCGAAATCGGTAAGTCCTCCGTCGTCTTCCTCCATTATTCCGTCGCCAAGCTCATTTCTTCCGTTCCATGTAAGTGTCATCATCCTGACGCCCATATCGTAAAGCTCACGTACCCTTTCAAGCCGTCCGCCTAAAACGGCTCCGCCTTCTACCGTAAGGATAACTCCCCTTCCGCCCTTCTCCGCAAGAGCCTTTATATCATCAGCGCTTTTGAGCATCCGTATATCAGTACCCGAAAGCTCGCTCTGAAGCTTTGAAGCGCAGCCGCAGAAAAGCTCCCACGCTGCCTCTCCTCTGTATTCATCAGGTATCCAGACAGCAAGGCACTGTATATAGGTATCTATCCCCTTTGTTTTGCCAAAGGAGATATGAAAGCTGTCGTTGAATAATGTGCTGTTTTCGGTATAGGCACGGTAAAGCGTATCACAGTGCATATCAAAAAGTTTCATATGATCACCCGTTTCAGCCAAAATAGCTGTATTCGCTGTCCGAAAGAGTAAAGGCGCTCTCAATATGCTTTATGCTGACAACGCTGCGCGTTATATCATCGTACACGACCTCGACAACGTCGAACCGCGGCATACGGCATCCGCTGTTTTCCCTCATATAAAGGATAGCCGTTTTGATCAGCTTTTCCTGCTTTGAACGGTCAACAAAAGCAGACGGAGAAGCCAGTGCCCTTACCGACCTGGTTTTGACCTCCACAAACAGAGTATATTTATCGTTTTCGGCAATTATGTCTATTTCACCGTATCGTGAATGATAATTGCGCCTGACCGTCCCGAAGCCTTTTCTTTCAAGATATGCCGAAGCAGCGTTTTCTCCCATTCTTCCGGTCTTTTGAGCCTCTGTACGCTCAGCCATTTTTTCCACCTGCAAGTATCTTTTTCAGAAAGGACATTCTGTGTATCTCACAGGGCCCGTATTCAAGGATCGCCCTTCTGTGTGCCTCGGTGCCGTAGCCCTTGTGCTTTTCAAAGCTGTACAGAGGATATTTTTCCGCAAGAGAGAGCATCAGCCTGTCTCTGCTTACCTTTGCAAGAATAGAAGCTGCCGCGATAGACTCTGATCTCGCGTCGCCCTTTACGATAGAAACGCAGGGTATATCGAGCTTCGGACATTTATTGCCGTCTATCATTGCAAAATCCGCAGGTATCTGAAGACCTTCTACAGCTCTTTTCATTGCAAGCATATCAGCCTGCAGGATATTGAGCTCTTCTATCTCCTCTACAGACGCGCTGGCAATGCTCCATGCCAAAGCCTTTTCCTTTATTACGTCAAAAAGCATTTCGCGTTTCTTTTCGCTCAGCTTTTTGGAATCGGTAACTCCCTCTATTTCAAGCCCCTGAGGCAGTATTACCGCTGCGGCAAAAACAGGTCCGGCAAGCGGTCCGCGTCCGGCTTCGTCAACGCCGCATATTGTCTTGAAGCCCTGTGAAGTATAAAGCTCCTCAAATTCTAACATCAGGATGATCCTCCGCTCTGTCTATCGTCATTTTGCCGAGAACAGCCCCTCTGAATTCATCAAGCACCGTAGATGCTGCGCGCTCGGTATCGATCTCACCGCCGGAAATGAGCATTCCGCGCTTTTTGCCGATAAGTTCAAGTATCTCATAGCCCTTCAGCTGCCCGATCTCCTCATTCTGCAGCTTATAGCGTGCGCAAAGAGGCGACGAATAATTATCCCTGAGATATTCCAGCAGCCTGTAAGAAAGCTGCTCGGTATCAAGCACGTCATCCTTAACGGAACCGATGAAGGCAAGCTTTTCCCCTACTTCCTTATCATCGAATTTCGGCCATAGAACGCCGGGGGTATCAAGAAGATCAAAGCCCTTGCCTATAGTGTACCACTGGTTGCCCCTTGTAACACCCGGACGATCCTCTACCTTTGCCCGATTCTGACGTACAAGACGGTTTATGAATGAGGATTTTCCGACATTCGGAATGCCGACGACCATTACCTTTATCGTTCTGCCCGTCATTCCCTTTGCATTCCAGGCCTCTATCCTGTCTGAAAGGACATCCTTGACCGCCGGGATAAAAGCATTTAAGCCCTTGCCTGTTTTACAGTCAAGAGCTATTGCCGGTATATTCTTTTGTCTGAAAAGAGCCAGCCATTTCTTCGTTTGCGCAGGGTCAGCCATATCACATTTATTGAGGATAACGATGCGCGGCTTATTGTTGATGATGCTGCGCAGATCAGGATTGCAGCTTGAATAAGGCACCCTTGCGTCAAGCAGGATGGCAACAGCATCTATAAGCCTGAGCTGCGACTGGATCTTTCTTTTGGTCCGGGTCATATGCCCCGGAAACCACTGAATATTCTGTAATTCTTCCATATTATTTTCCTTTTTTATGAATACACGCTTCCGAAGGTATTGAAGGGCCATGCGCGCAGCTCAGCCTTGCCGATAACATTCTGAACGGGTATAAGTCCTATTTCAACACTGCGGCTGTCCAGAGAGCCTTCACGGTTATCACCCATTACAAATATGTATCCCTCCGGGATGACCTCGGGGATATCAAGCGGTCTGCGGAGACGTATCGTATTGCCCTTGATATAAGGCTCATCAAGAATAACACCGTCAACTGAGACCTCATAGGTATCATAATTGATGGAAAGCCTCTGCCCTCCCACTGCAATGACCCTCTTTATAATAGGTTCATCATAGGAGCTGCCGTGACTGATAACAACGATATCTCCGTTTTTCGGGGTATACAGAAATGTTGAGAGTATAAGTCTGTCGTTTTCCTGCAGAGTATCTGTCATAGAATGACCGCTTACAGTCACCTGACGGAAGAAAAACGTCATTATTATCACAACAAGAATTATGGCGATAATAAATGCGTTTGCCCAGTCGAAGATGAACGCCGCCAGATCAAAGCTTTCTTCTGCTTCTGCTTCAGATACTTCTTCCTCTTTCTTTTCCTCTTCTTTTACTTCGGACATATTCATGCACCCCTAACCTCAGAATTCAGCGCAGGCCTTTTGCGGCTTATCTCCGAAAGCCACAAGCGGCTGCACTATAAAAAGTGTTCTGCCTATTATTTCGTCATCACTGTAACTGATCTCTTTGCCGCCTCTGAGAGCTACTATACCGTCATCAGTTTTTTTCTTTACGCGCACGCAATAGTACTTTTCATCACGCAATACAAGGGCAACATCTCCCCTGTTAAGAAACCTGTCTCCGTTTACTGCCACAACGCTTACAGGGCTGTTTCTTATGCTGACTTCGCTGACCTTTTCCATAATAAAAAACATATTGAAAACAATTGTAAAAACCAACGCAGACAGGATAATAAACATCACCCATCCGTTTGCGCTGCGCATTGCCGATAAAGAATCGGTGGTATCGTTGAAGAACTGCAGCCTTGTGCTGCTGCGTTTTTTCTGGCGCATATACGTATCCTCTGACAGCAGATAGCAAAAAAGGGACACACGTCCCTTTTTTATGGCTATTATTTGATCTGTTCTTTAACCTTGGCAGCCTTGCCGACTCTGCCGCGGAGATAGTAAAGCTTGCTTCTGCGTACCTTACCATGTCTTACGATCTGAACATCAACAACATTGGGGGAGTTTATCGGGAATACTCTCTCAACGCCTACGCCGTAGGAAAGACGGCGAACTGTAAATGTCTCAGCAACACCGCTGCCTCTCTTTGCGATAACAGTGCCTTCAAACATCTGGATTCTTTCTCTGTCTCCCTCGCGGATGTTTACGCTTACTCTGACCGTGTCACCGATCTCGAACTGCGGCTTTGTTTCCTTAACGGAAGAAGCTGCGATAGCCTTAAGTGCGTCCATTTTTTATTCCTCCTGTTTATTATAGACATTCTTGCCCTTCGGGCAGAGGACTGTCCGTTTCAAAGTACGGATCTCTCCGAGCTTTGAATCCCATCACAAGTGACGGCTTCAAAGACCTAATCATTATATCATACATTATCCTGAATTTCAATACTTATTTTACATTTTTTATTCTACGGCGGGGAAAATGTTTTTTTGTATAGATAATCACCATTGTTTGAGCGATATTAGTATGAAATAGCTATTGAAGTTTATCTTCCCAAAAGCTATAATAATGTTCAGATAAGCTGACTGCAAAAGCATTTCAAATATCATTATCAGCTTCAGGAGCGAAAATCATTGAAAGATAATATATTGTAAAGGTCGGGGAAAATATGAATTTCGATATCACAGAAGGCAACTATGTAAGCATGCCGGAAATAAGCAGACCGTCTGTTTCCTGCGTTATAGTAATACAGACTGACAGCAAAACAATATACGCAAATCCCGAAGATAATATAATTGCCGAGCTCCTTATAGCTTCTCTGAGCAGAGATCCTATGGATATCACCATTGAATGCGGTAAAGCTTCACTGACATGCGGATATACGGAAGAGACCGGTACGCTTGATACAAAGCCGGGAGATATGATCCTGCAGAATGACGGAACTCTGATCTTTGCTTTGGACGACGAGCAGAAAACCGGAACAAAGATCGGACATATAAGCAGTATAACAAATGAAGAAAAATCCATTCTTTCCGGAGCCGAAACCAAAGCGCGACTTTCAGCGGAATGGGGCGAATAACAGCCTGTTGATGAAGTTACAGCATTATCAGCGGACAAGGAGGTCATATGCATATTTTAAGATCTGTCCGGGATTATTTTCTCAGGACTGACATTCTTTTCTGGATACTTACACTTGTAGCATCGGTTTACGGCTGTCTGCTGATAGCAAGTCAGCAGCGCGCCGGAGATGTCAATTTTCTCAGAACGCAGATACTTGCTATTTGCCTCGGATATGCGGCAGCTATTATAATCTCGCTTATGGATTACAATTTTATAGCGCGATGCTGGTGGCTTATTGCCGGAGTGGCTCTGTCGCTGACATTTGCCGTCTTCTTTATCGGTATTCAGATAACAGGAACAGATGATGTCGGATGGATAAGGCTGCCCGGCGGAATGACATTCCAGCCTTCTGAGCTTACAAAGATCTGCTTTATAGTAACCTTTTCCAAACATCTGGCATACCTTACAGAAAAAGACAGGCTTCATTCATTTTTAGGTGTTGTTACGCTTGCAATACATGCTGCTATACCGATAGGACTGATACATATGCAGGGCGATGACGGAGCAGCGCTTGTTTTCGCCTGCATGTTCATTATTATGTCCTTTGCTGCGGGCGTACAGCTCAGGTATTTCTTTATTCTTTTAGGAGCCGGCGCCGCTGCACTGCCTCTGATATGGACAAAAATGATGAATGATGACCAAAAAAACCGTCTCGCCGTTCTGTTCGGCAGCAGTGACGATATGATGATGACTTACGGCTGGCAGCAGTATCAGGGCAAGGTCTCCATTGCTTCGGGAGGACTTTTCGGAAAAGGTCTGTTTAACGGTCCCCGCGTTGAAAAAGAGATCGTTCCGTATCAGGAAAATGATTTTATTTTCACCGTTGCAGGAGAAGAGCTCGGATTCATCGGCTGTTCAGCGATACTTCTTTTGTTTGCGCTTATGCTTTACCGGATCCTGTACAACGCCGGCTCTGCATGCAACACTCTCGGAAAATGCATTTGCATCGGATTCTTTGCACTTGTCGGTTCTCAGCTTATAATCAATCTCGGTATGGTGCTTGGTTTTCTTCCCGTCATCGGTATCACGCTCCCGTTTTTCAGTTCCGGCGGCTCTTCCGCAGCCTGCCTTTATCTCGGAGTAGGACTTATACAAAGCGTTGTTATGCACCCGACCGAAGACCGAGACAAGCCTGTAAAGGTAGAGATCTCAAAAACCATTCAGGGCAGCATATTCGCACCATGATCTCATTCAATGCCCGACCGCGCCTTCGGCACGACCGGGCTGCTAAGGATCTGTTTTTTCAGAGGGTGTGAAATAATACGCGGCTCCTTCGTTATAACAGCGTGCGCCCGTAGGAAGTGCCCTTGGGGTGCGCCTACCCTGCGGCG
>CADCPT010000062.1 GCA_902803385.1 uncultured Ruminococcus sp. | reverse complement strand
CTAAGTGCGCCGCAAGGTAGGCGCACGCCGTTATAACGAAGGAGCCGTGAATTATTTCACAGCCCCCTAAAATTTAGTGAGAAGTTGACCTTCAGAGGTCAACTCTTCTTCGTTTCCCGGGGTACTGTGAGAGGAGGTATATACTCAGACCCAAAGCAAACAATAATTACTTTATTCTGATATGGACCATATACCGACTCAAAATACAAACAGAAAGGAAAGATAAAAATGAGCAAAGTTATAAGATTTGATATGGTATTTGATTCGACCGATATGCCGGATTTCGGCAGTATCGAACCCGGCGCAGACGGAGTGCTGACTCTTCTTGCGGCAGACGTTTCAAAGCTGAACAGCGCTCTTACAAGAACTGTATGTACACCGAAGCTTGCAGGCGGCTCATCTTTTTCCGTCTCAGGCGGTACCAATGCCATCGTAGCCGACGAGCCGGCAGTCTGGCGCTACCATGCCGGAACTGATACATGGTATGAGGTGATAGCGAATGAAGACTAAAAGCAAGGGAGCAGACCTTGTAAAACTCATGCATATGTATTACAGGATCAGAGGAATGGTGCGCTCAATAAGCGGCGCGCCTCCGCTGAGCTGCAAGGCAAAAAAGAACTGTACTCTCAAAAACTACAGGATCTGCGGAAACACAGTCGGCGGCAAAGGCGTGGGAGACAAAACAGCAAATCTATTCGACTATAACACTGCAACGGAGCATTTTGTGCCAAACCATGCCATAGAAACTCAGGGGAATATAGTGGAAACACAAAACAGCTCGTACATAGATATGTATATTCCGGTCGAGCCTGACACAGACTACACCATCAGCAACTGCCTCAATAATGTTTCCCGGATAATCCAATTTGACGCAAGCAAACACATGATAACCCGTGATCCGTTGGTATCATCCCAGCAGCTGCCGTTTACATTCCACACAAAAGCCCTCACCAGATTCATATTACTGCAAAGCTCAAACAGTACTCAGCCGAGCTTTCAAAGCCTGATGCTGAACGAAGGCTCAGAGGACATGGCTTACGAACAATACGGCTACAGAGTGGCAGTAACTGCCGGAGGTGTCAATGTTTTTGACGAAAACTACGAAGGTCTCAACACCCTGACTTACTACCGACCGCTGTATGTCGGCGACGGCACTTTCACATTATCCACAAATGCGCCCAAAAACTCATCAGATACGACTAATCTGTACCTTATAGCCGGTGCTGTGTCAACAGGAGCGTCATATGTAAACAACGGCGTCAGCCTCAACTCTCCTCATACGGTAACTTCTGTTGACGGTTATGTTACTGTTGCTTACAGGATATCCGGCGGAATTGACCCTTCCGACTACCATGCAATGCTGAACAAGGGCAGTTCGGCGCTTCCGTACGAGCCCTATTCTGAGCCTGTCACAACAAACATATATCTGCCGGAACAGATCTCCAAAGTCGGAAACGTAACAGAGTATATTGACTACAGGGAGCAGAAGCAATACTTTGCAGACGGCACTTCTGCCGATGTCACCCTCCCGGCACTCTCTCTGCACAAAGGAACGAACATACTGTCAGCCGGGACTGAAGTCCGGCCCTCGTCTGTAGAGATAAAGGGACGAATAAAAAACATTTCTTGAACAACAGCGAGGCTGAGATGATTCCCGCTGTTTTCACAGTATTCCGTGCGCACATACAGTGATCTTTCATATGGAGGCGCCGCATTGACATTGCCACAGCCGCCCGACCACGACTTTCGGCGCGACCGGGCGGCTAAAAATTTGTTTTTTCAGGGGTGGCAGGCGCGAAGCGCCTGCCACCCCTGAAAAAACATTATAAAAAGTGCGCAGCAAAGCTTTTATTTTTCGCGGCTGAGGCGGAATTCAACTGATCTTTTCAGATAATCAAGATAACCCTCGTCCCTGCACATCGCTTTGCCGGGAGCGTCGGAAAGCTTTGCGACCGGGCGGCCGTTGACATACTGGAGCTTGATGACAATATTCAGCGCCGCAACATCAGTGTCGTTGGAGCAGAAGGTACCTATGCCGAACGATACCTTTGCCTTGTCCCTGAAGTGATCGTAAAGAGACTGAGCGCGGTCAAAATCAAGGCTGTCGCTGAAAAGAAGGAGTTTTGTGTGAGGATCAACTCCGTATTTTTCATAATGAGCGATCATCTTTTCGCCCCATTCATACGGATCGCCGCTGTCGTGTCTTACACCGGTGTAATTGTTTACCATTGATCTGTTGAAATCTCTGAGGAACAGATCGGTCGTTATAGTATCCGTAAGTGCTGTTCCGTTATCGCCCTGATATTCGTCATACCAGTCGTTCATTGCAAAATGATTGGTATATGCAAGCGGAATGGAATCTATTCCCTGATACATCTGTACGAATTCGTGGGCATAAGTGCCTATAGGAGTCAGATCGTATTTCATCGCAAGATATACATTGGATGTACCGACGCAGCTGTTCGTTTCCTTTGCGAGCCTTCTTACGACAACATCCTCCCACTCTCGCGAAAGCCTTCTGCGGCATCCGAATTCTGCAAAACGGAAGGTATATGTACCGTCGTTGAGCGCCTTTATCTTTTCATCAAGCTTTTTCTCTGCCGAGGCAAGAAGCTCGCCGTAATCATAGGAAAAGCGGAAATAGACCTCATTGATGATCTCAAGCAGATAGATCTCAAACTGCATTGACGAAAACAGCGGTCCGCTTACTTCGACTTCAAGCTCCCCTTTTTCTGTTCTGTTGATGGTAACATAATCTCTTATCGGGTGCCATAAACGAAGGAATTCAACGTAGTCGTTTTTTATAAAGCGGATAGAGCGCAGGTAATCAAGCTCTTCGCTTTTAAAGCTGAGCGTGCAGAGGTGATCGACCTGCTCCCTGATCTCCTCCGCCATTTCCTCTGTAAAAACAACGTCCTTGTTTCTGCATTTGAAAAAATACTGGCCGCAGAGGTCGGTATGCTTATGGAATATGACCTGATCCATATTGAATTTGTAAAGGTCCGTGTCAAGCAGTGATACTACGATAGGTTCAAGCTTCATTTTGTTTTCCTCCCTTATATAACATTTATCTGGCAGCTTTTCATTGTTGCAATTGCTGCCTTATGCAGCTCCGGTGTTACTCCGGCGCAGCAGCTCTCTATCACGCCGATCTCTTTTTCCGGGAAAAATGCCTTGAGGATAAGAGCATTGCTTACAACGCAGATATCCGTGCAAAGTCCGATCAGCTCTACGGTGAATTCTTCATTTCCGGCAGCTTTTTCAATAAGCTCCGGCAAAGCAGTGGAGCCGAAGGTCAGTTTTTCGACCGTAGTATAGGGCTTATCATCAAGGGCTGCGGCAACATCTGCATCCAGCTCATGTCCGGCTGTGCCTTTGATACAGTGCTGAACAGGCAGCTTTCTGCCTTCTGCTGTTTCAGCATAATTATCAAAGTGTGTGTCGAGCGTAACGAAGATATCTCCGTCAAAGCTTCTGATCTTATCGCAGACAGCAGGCACTATTTTTACTGCTTCTTCTGTCCCCAGCGCTCCGTCTACAAAATCCTTCTGCATGTCAACAACTACAAGTATCTTTTTCATAGCTCTCATCCTTTCTTTTGTTTAAACAAGGAGCAAAGCTCCGACAAGCTCGCTTGATCGGAGCGAGCGACGCCTGGGGCAGACGTCGGGGAGCTTTTGCTCCTACG
>CADCPT010000061.1 GCA_902803385.1 uncultured Ruminococcus sp. | reverse complement strand
CAGATCCTCAGGCGGATGGTAGAAGCACATGTCAAATACCATTCTCTGAATAAGCCTTTCGGCAAACACTCTGTCAGGCGCAACTATGCCGAGTGCGCCGCAGTTCCTGAGTGAAAAGAGCATTGGGGCGCGCTTCATATAGCGGTAATGCTCTGAAATATAGTTGGGGAGATTTGAAAGATAGAATGTTTCGTCTTCGCGGTTTTCGTATTCCTTATCATCTGAAATATAAAGCTTGACCTTGTCAAATTTCAGTCTGAAGCCCTCGGATGAGAACATGACATCCTGCTTTGTGCCGCTTATGGCAAAGCGTGATTCCACCTTATCGGAAGTACCGAGACGAACCGTAAGAAAGTCAGTATCCCTCTGGCAGCGGCTGAAAATGCTTCCGCATACGCCGTAAACGCTTCTTTCGGGGTGGTTCTCATCAAAAAGGTCATTGACATCGGGATACATCTCGTCAAGCTTTTTGCTGTCTGCTTCCTGACGCGAAAGTATCTCTGCGATGGTTTTATCAACGTATTTTTCGTATTCCGTTCGCCATTTTTCAAGATCCTTCTTGTATTTTTGTCCCTGTCTTATCCAGTTAATAACGGATGTTGCAACAGTCACAAGGCTCATAACGGCACTGAGCAGCACCATAGTGATACCGTCAGCACCTCCCGCACTGCTGAGACTTCTTGTAAGTATGGTTATGGAAATTGTGATTATCGTCGGCAAAAGCATGAAAAACAGGTTCTGCTCAGGCTTTGCAGGCGGAGCTGACGGCGGTATTATCTGTACCGGTGTGTCATCAAAGCCTGAAAGCTGTCTCGTACTGATATTGTATTCCGGGAATACTATGCGGTCACTGCCGATATCACCGGGATTGAATGCAGGTATGAGCGCAGAAGTGTTTATCTCATAGGAGCGGTATGTACATGCAGGATCGAAAACGATCCTTGTAGAAGATATAAATCCGGCATCGAACAGGGTCTTGCCCATATCCTCACGAGTTATTGCCACACGACCGTCTGTTTTTGCACTTCTGAGAGAATCATTGTATGAGGTAAGGGTGATCTTACGGTAAACACCGTCAGCGCCTACATCAGAAATGCATTCATTGAAAATGCTGCGGCAGCGCGAATAAAAGGGATCCTCTCCCTTTTTTGCAAGACCGTATTTGATGCCGTCGATCAGCTGTTTCATAGTGAGATCTCTGAGCACAATAAGCTCAAAAACAAGACTCTTCTGATTGCTTTTCTGATCTATGAACTGAACGCCTATCAGAAGCTTATTGCTTTCCATAAGCTCACCCTTTCGCCATACTAAAATATCAGGTGCAGTGACGAAGCCATAAGCTTCGTCACCGCAGCCACAGAGGAATCATCAGAATTCCAAAGAAGAAAGAATATCGTCTATATAGCCTGAGAAGTCCGGCTTTTCGGGGATCTCCGGATAAACGGTCTCCACCTTCAGCTCGGGCATATCTGTCATTGACGGTGCCTTCGGCATCTTCGCATCATAACCGGAAACTCCCTTCATCGTCATTACGGGAGCCGGGATATCAAAGAGTGACATATCGACCGCCGGTCTAATAACAACGGGAGCGGCAGGCGCCCTGACCTCATCCGCCGCAGGCAGAGAGAAGCTGTCGGCTGAAACAGAGGTATCGGGAACATTCACCTGAACGCTCTGCACCTCGGTCACGACCTTGGCTGCAGGCAGCGAAACACTGTCCGGTACGGAAGTGACAGAGGGGCTGACTACATCCGGAGCAGAAGCCGATAATGTATATCCTCCGTCAGGAACGGTTATCCCTTCCGGGACTTTTACGTCTGAGCTTACGTCAAGCTCAGTGCTGAACGGAGCGACGCTGACCTTTTTGTCAGTAAGCGCAGCTCCCGGCACTGCGGCTGCTTCAAGCTGAAGCTCAGCCATAGACGGAGCAGCAACAGCTTTAACTTCATCAACAGCTGCACTCTTAACCTCAAGCTCAGGAGCTTCAAAGGTAAATTCCGGCTTTTTTATCTCCATATTGAGATAATCGGCATTCGGATCCTTTCTCAGCGCTGCTACTTCATTTTTGAAGTTGAGCAGCACATCTGTCATCTCATATTCAAATAATTCCTTAGCCTTTTCGATATCGGAGAGGGTCTTTTCCTCCGGCACCGTCTGTGCCTGAATATCCATTTTATATCACCCTCCATGTCGTGATAAGAGATGTTATCAAAGCTCGTTCGGAATATTGTCTGCTATCTGCTGGTCTGCCTTTTCCATCTGCTCTGCATTGGATTTAAGCAGCTCTGAAAGAGAGTTTACTATACCTGGTATAGTCGTGCCGGTATATTCATTAACAGCAACTGTGATGAAGTTTGTCATCTTATCCTTACTTGCGCCCTCCCAGGGTGATGTTGCCTGTGCAAAATCATTCTGGAATTTTTCTGCTGCTGCCTTATATCTTGCAGCGATATCTTCTACCTTGGCTGCTGTGCTGCGCATTTCGTCAAATCTGTAAACTATATCTGCCATAATTATTAACTCCTTTTTTATATTATCAATTTACGATATCACTGTCCGGGATTTCTGTTTACTTCGCCGAGCTTGGGATCCATCGTATTGAGAAGCTGCTCCTGGATGGTATCAAGCATTGAAGTAATACCGTCGGTAACGGCATTCAGATTGTCAACAAGCGCAGGGGTAGCCTTTGTTCTGAAGAATTCATCGTAACCGTCGGAAGCATCGCCCTGGAAGCCGTCGGCACGGAGCTGGTTGATAAGTGAGCTGAGTTCCTCATAAAGAGCTGCTGTTGTGTCAGAATAAGTCTTGACGCTGTCCTTTGCATTAACGATTGTCGAACTTGAAAGTATGGATGGCATAATTGTTTTCTCCTCTCGGTTTTTTTATTTTTTCTGCTTTCGCAGTGTCATTCAACGCTCATTTCCTGTACTATCTTGCGGTAGTCATCAAATATCGTCTGATAAGTCTGCTTGGCATATCTGAGGTTTTCCGCAATATGTGTAACAACTATTTTCTGCTCCTCCAGCGGCGTTATAAGCGAATTCTCGCAGGAGGCTATAAACTTTTTGCCTGCCGGGGTATCAAAGCCGGTCTTTAGCTGATTCAGCATATCGTCGATATCTGCCCTCAGGCTGTCTATCTTGCCGGAAAGCTCGTCAAACTGTGATGCAGCTTTCATAAAGGCTTCTTCGTCGATTATGATGTTGGTGTCGAAATCGGCTATACCTCTGGCAAGGCTGAAGTTTCCCTTAGCCATTCAGACACCCCCCTCAGCTTTCTTGTTTTTCAAGCTCCGCCTTGCACTGAGCGATATATTCCGCAAGCGCTGCTTTTTCGCTGTCGCCCATAAGCTCTGCAAGCTCCTCTGCCTTGGTGAACTTGCCCTGCTCTGCATACATCCTTGTACGGAATACAAGTGCATAAGCGGAATTCTCGTTTGCCTTGAGCATCTCCGAACGGAAGAAGGATATCTCCTGTGCGTATTTTCTGTCTGCCTCTTCCTTTGTAAAGCCCTCGCCCTTCTTTGCAAGCTGCATCATAGCGAATGCTTCTGAATAACGGCCGAAGAATGAATAGTATACGTTGTTGGGAGTATCCTTTATCTGACGTGCATAGTAAAGGGTCTTATTATAGTCCTCTTTATATGCATAGCAGGTGAGAAGCATAAAGCCTACTCTTGCGCGGAATTCTTCCTGAGCGGCTTTTTCAGCCTCATCGTCCTCCTGCATCAGCTTCTCCATGTCCACGCCCTTAAGCTCAGGCATCTTAAAGCCGTCCTCATCCTCGAACATACCGTCGGGATAATCTCTTACGGGAAGTCCGTTTTCATCATAGTTTACCGGAACATTATCACCGATATCCTCGCTGATCTCGCCGGAAGCGACCTTCTGCTCCATAGCAGCCATATCGGCTGTCATCATAGCGTCCATCTCTTCAGGAGAAAGATCTCTCTGCTCAGCAGGTACGGCAGGAGCCGGAGCTGCCTCTTCAGGCTTTTCGGTCAGCATTTCCATAAGACCGATAGCTTCGTCTATCTTGTTCATGGCTATGCAGACCTCACCGAGAGCAAGAACCAGTTCATTCTTCTGATCCGGTGTACCCACTTCGCTTACTATAAGCTCATTCATCAGGTCATATGCTTTCTGCTGGAAGCTTCCGTCGTCAAGGCTGCTTCCTGCGGCATTTACGTACCAGTTGGCACGTGAAAGATCAACTGCATATTTTTCCTCAGGTGTATTTACAGCGAACTTCATCGCATCGTCAAGTATGGATGAAGCCTTGGCAAAATCTTCAGTAGCCATAACAAGATTGAAATAGATAATATAGCATCTAAGCTCTGCAGGTGAAAGGTTGAGCCATTTGAGAGTGTACTTGATCGCATTGTCGAAATCCTCAAGCTGTACGTATATGTTTACCTTATCAGCTATGAGGTCTGTATCGAGTGCTGCCTGACCTGTCGGATCTGCTGCCTCATACTTTTCGTAGTTTATAAGAGCAGACTTATAATCCTGCTTTATGCCGCACATAAGAGCAAGCTGATAATATATCCTTGCCTTTACGTCATCAGAACATTTCAGCATTTCTGCCTTTGTGTAGTTTTCTATTGCCTGGGGAATATCGCCTGAGAAGAAATATGCATTTGCAAGGTTGAAAACATTGTCGCCGTTTTCCGGGTCTGCCTCAACAGCCCTCTGGAAATAGCCGAAAGCCTCGTCGAACTTGTTCATCGAAACAAGAGCTGTTCCTGCCTTGGAAAGAGCATACTCATCCTGGGGAGCTTCAGCCAGAGCCTTGTCGTACCACGTTACTGCATTTTCATACTTGCCGTTTGAGAAAGCCAAATCCGCATTGGAGATCGCTTCCTTGTAAACTTCAATATCCAAATTGATCCACCTCACTGATTGAATTTTTATTTACAGCACTGCTGTCAATATGCAGCAGCGCGTACGCACTGATTGAAAGGGGCACTCATAAAGCTTGTAAACCTGCTGTCGATCCTGTCCTTTGTGAGAAGACCTGCTCTGTTAACAGAACCGGAATCAATTCTCCTTGTGACCCTCTGAGGAACGACGCCCATCAGGAGCTGACCGTTCGGGAAGGTAACGCCGAGAGGCTTTGAAGCTCCCTGCGGGTTCTGTCCGGCAGAAAGATCCACCTTGTTACCGTATGTTGACACGAATGCATGTCCGATCGTTCCGAAAAAGCCCTTGCCGTCGTTATAAATTAACGTATTTGCAGCAAAGCTTCCTACCGATGGCTTGAGCACATCAGGAACAGCCTTGCCTACAGTACTGAAGAACTGTCCGGCTGTTATTGCTTTTTTGCCGGCTTCCTTTGTAACTACATTGAAGGCTCCCTTTCCGACTTCCTCGGCAGCCAATTCGCCGCCGTTTCTTGCTCCGGAAGCGGCAAGCGACCATGTCTCGAAAACAGAATCTCCGGCTGCCATAAAGCCTGCCTTTACAAGCGTCTTTTCCCAGAAGCCATCCTCAAAGCCCTTTCCGGTGATCGCCTTATTGACGCCCTCGCCGCCTGCTTCAAATCCGACATATATTGCGAATTTTGTTGCAAGCGTAGGAACAAGAGCCATCATCTTTGAACCGATGGAGCCTATAACTTCTGAGCCAAACATTGCGCTGGCACCGACAGATTCCGTTATGATACCGCCGAGACCTGCTCCGACGCCCCACGCAATACCGGTTATCTGACCACTGAGAACACCGTCCATCGCATCATCGAACAGCTGTCCGCCCCGGTGTCCGGCATATAATCCTACACCGACGCTTACCCCCATTCCGACGGTACCCATTATCAGAGCACCCTTTGCTGCAAGCAGCAAAAGAAGCGGAGTGCCGGCACCGGCGGTAACTACAGTAATTACAGCCGCTACGGCTATTGCAAGAGCAATACCGGCTTTGATAAGAGCGACCTTATGCTTTGAGCACCATCTTTTCGTCGCCATCCATCCTCTCTTGAATGAACCGCCGAGATGAGTATCAAAGAATATACATATCTTGCTCCAGGTGCTCCTTTCTTTTGAAAGGGAGCTGTATTTTTTTACATAGTCCTTGTATCTTAGTCCGAGAACACGGGCGACCTGATTGTCCTGCCTTTTAACCTGAGTGAGAAAATGTGAAAAATGTCTCGCTGCATTTTCGGTCTTCTGCTGAAGCGCCTCGTCTGTTTTGGTTATTCTTTCCTCAAGCTTATCCATAGCCGAAGAAAGAACACCGGGTCCGCCGTTAATATCCGCGACCTTTGAACGCACAGCCTTGAATGCTTCTATTACGTTGCGCTGTTCTTCCATAAGATCATCATACTCACCGGCAAAATCCTTGACAGATGTTCCGCTGAAAAGTCCGCCTTTGTTTATTTCTATCCGCAAATCCCGATAACACCTCTTTTCTGTGGAAGTTGTTCATCATCAGAACAGCTTTGATAAAGTGTTGTATGTCCCCGTAACGCCCGAAATGACGGAGGTAGCTGTATTTGTAGCCTTGCTTATCGAGGAGCCGACACTTCCTGCAAAGCCGGAGCCGCAGAATTTATCAAATGCCTTGATAGATGTTCCCATCGCTAAATTCTGGAAAGTACCCTTGGCATCAGAGGAAAACCCTGAGGAAATGACCTGTCCGAGATTTCCGGGTATACCTATTTTGTTTCCGATATAGCTTGTTGCCGCACTTCCGGCACTGTTCAGTAAGCCGCTGCCTATATTCAGGTTCGGCATCTGTATTGATGGTACCGCATCCTTGAGCGCACCGGACAAACCGCTGGTAACACCCTTGAATTCACTCGAAATGCCTCCGAAAACACTTCCGATATCTTTTGTGACACCGCCGAAGGCATTGCTGATATCCTTGGTAACACCGCTGACCTTGCCCATAACATTATCGACAGCGCCGCCGGTAAGATTGTTCAGATCCTTGGTAATGAATTCTCCGGCGCCTGCCTTCGCGTTTGAAACAAGGCTTCCGAGTGCACGGTTTCCAAGCTCCTTCGCAAATGCCGACGGGTTGTTCAGCTTTGACAGATCGCTTATCGAGAAGCTTCCGGCGAAGTCCTTCGCAGTATTCGTCACTACCTTCGTCAGCGTGGGCACCTTGTTTTCCATCGTCTGATAGAAGCTCTGGAACGATTTTCCGAGCTCGCTGTTCGACAGGGAGCTCATCGGACCCTTCAGCAGCTCTGTACCCGTTTCCTTCAGATAGCTGCCGCAGGCACTTGCGCATCCGCTTGCAGCACCCATAAGTATTCCCTTGCCCTCCTGATCCCAGAAGCCTGAAAGCGTTCCGTTATCGATAAGGTATCTTGTTCCTTTGACAAGGGCGTCGCCTGCCGTTTTGACTCCGACCTCCGTAAGCTTTGAAAGCACGGTAGATCCGGTAGCGGAAAGTACCGCTCCGCCCGCAGCGCCTGCAGCGCCGCTGACAGCGCCTGTTATTGCGCCTGTCATAAAGGAGTCTGCTCCGGCGTCGAATATCTCTCCGAATGACTGCCCGGCAGCTACACCCTTCACCACCGTCGTTGCCGCGCTCGTCAGGGCACACGTCGCCGCCGCCTTTGCCGCAGCTGCAAGAAGTACGCTTGCAGTACCTCCGGTAAAGACCGACAAGGCCGCAAGACCGGCTATGACAACAACACCGATAACGATCTTTACTATAGCCTTCCAGTGCTTCTTGATAAAGGCGATCGTTGCCTTAACAGCGCTCTTGACCTTATCAACGACCCACATTACAGCCTTTTTCAGACCGTTAACGATTGCTTTACCGACCTTTTTGAAGAAATCCTTGACCTTCTGCCACCAGGATTTCGGCTTAGGCGGTATAGCCCAGGGATTATCCTTGTAGAACTGTGCATTTGATGCGGCAATATTGCTTGCGACCTTTTTGTCTGCTGCAACTGCCTGCTTCAGGAACATTGCAAAGCTCTGACCCGAGCTTTCCATATGCTCTATCTTTTTTTCGTCGGTTTTTGTTATACGTTCCTCGATCTTTTCAACAGCGGATTCCAGCACACCTGCTCCTCCGCTCATATTATTGACCTCGGATTTTACTGCCTTAAAGGCAGAAACAACATCGTTATGTCTCTCAAGAAGCTTGTCGTACGCTATTGAAAAACCGACCTCTGCCGTGATGCCTCTGATACCGCCGGCATTAAGTTCTATTCGCAATTTTGTTCACCATCCTTCCGAAAACAGAGAATATCCTGATCAGAGATATTTCTTGAAATGGTTCATTTCATGCGCCGTTATATTCATGGTCTTTTTGAAAGCAGCCTGAGCGTCGGCAAGAGCTGACATCTGCTTTGACAGATTCTCCACGTTCTCTTCCATTGTCTTCATCTGCTTATCAAGATTCTCAACAGCATTTTCGAGTCTGCTTTTTTCCTTGCGGAATTCCTGCAGTGCCGCCGCCGAAGCCGCATCATCCTCTACAGTGCGGCTGCGGAATGCCGTTGATATGGACGGATTGTTTATACCGCTGCATTTGATAGACTGCGCAAGCATAGACTCAGCCTTCTTTGCTGCAGAATTTACGTCAGCAACAGCCGAATTGACCTCTCCGTCGTCAGACAGCATCTTGATGATCTTTTCAAGCTGCTTTATGCGCTTTTCAAAATTGATCTTATCTGAAGAGGCGCTGTCAAGCTTGTGCTTTTCAGCGGAATAGTCTGAATAAGTAGCATCAAGCTTACTCTTCGTATTGCTGTAGTTCTGTGCGGCGTTCTTGTATCTCTGGTTGGCGCTGTCGTAGCCTTCCTGAGCATCCGCCTGAGAACAGTTTGTCCATTTGCCCATAACGACCCTCCTGCCGTACATGACCGACATACTATAGTAAACTGATGTTTGTTAATATTCAGACAAAACATACAATATTTCGGTCAAATTTTATTAAAGATTAACATTAATTAGATATTACGACAAATAGCATGATTTGTCAATAGATAACACTATTTTTCAAAAAATGTTAATATTTTTAAACAAGGAGCAAAGCTCCAACAAGCTCGCTTGATCAGAGCGAGCGACGCCGTCAAAATATGTAGTGTGAACGTCCTTGCGGCGTGGATGGTAAAGTCCTTGTAAGATCGCATCGGACGGAAACTGATTCTTTGGGTAATACCTTGACAGAGCTTATACAAAAAAGAGCATAAAGCGCAGCGCCTGCGCTCCCGATTTATCGCCTTGCTTTCTTTAGTACGATGGAAGTTGTTCGCCACGCATAACGAAAATCTACACACCAAATAAAGCGGCTACCCTCCGAATATAAGAGAGTAGCCGCCTATTTATGCCGCTGACAGTTTATTTATCCTCGCTCTGATCTCTGCCGCTGAACATCCGATCAATACAGCGGCTTTCAGAAAGTGTCCCCAAACTGTCCCCAAATTCACATATTCGCAAAAACAAGCGGCCTCCGATTATCCGAAATCCGCTTGT
>CADCPT010000060.1 GCA_902803385.1 uncultured Ruminococcus sp. | reverse complement strand
TTACGCCTGTTTTCTGATCTTATTATCTCCACATTATATTTTTCGAGGATAGGCATAAACTGCGGGGCGATCTCATCCGTAAAAAGTGAGATACTGTATTCTTCAGGATCAAGATGAGTTATATACTGCATAATGACTGCACTCATACCGTTGACCCTTAATCCGTTGATCGTATATAGTAGCTTTATCATTGACCACACCTACAATTCATTTATAAACTCACTTATGCTGTCAATATACGACTGCGTATTACTTTTATACTCAGACAGCTTCAAATCCCTAATCTTCTGAATGTCAACAAATAAATCATCACAGTTCTGACACTCAAGAATAAAACCCGCTTTGACAAATTCCTCGATTATCTGAAGCTGGTGGTCATCCACATGTTCCCCATACTTTGAAAGACGAGGAACGGCAATAACCTTTTTCCCTTTTTTCAACGCACCTACAATAGCACCTGTTCCGCCATGAGTAATAATAATATCAGCAGAAACCTGCATACGAGCAAACTCATCTCTGTCCATAAACTGCTTATATTCAAAATGATGCGGCAGATAATCACTGTAGCCTGTTTGAGCAAAAATTGTATCTTTTATCTTTCCTTCTGACACCTGCTTATCCAGTGCTGTTAAAAGACGATTAAACTGAAATTTTTGTGAACCAAGCGTTACAAATATCATGTCATTACCTCAATATATTCCACCAAGACAGATCGCATCCGGATAAAACTCCTTCATGGATTCCCATTGAACATAAAATCTGTCGGCATACTTATACAAAAACTTTCCTGTTTCTGTCGGACTGGTCACTTTCGCAAAACTTTCGATATAGATCAGCTTCTTCCGGAACAGCTTTGCCAGTAAACAAATCGGTATCATTGCCAGCACGCCGGTAGTAATAACCACATCCGGCCGTTCTTTTATATAAATAAACAGCGATTTGAAAGCATTGGCCAACAACTTAAAAGCAAAAGTTTTTTCTTTACGATTAACCTGTTTCATATAATACATTTTTTTGTCATCGACCTTAGCTGAATATAAGGTCTTTTCGGTAATAATGAAACTATCATATTGCTCCATCAAAGGTTTCAACATCAGTAATTGTTCAAAATGTCCACCGCTTGATGCTGCAAAACAAAGCTTTTTTGCTTTTTTTTTCTTTTTCAATACTCGTCACCCGAATCTATCAATCTCTTCTGAACAAATCTCTCGTATAGACCTTATCCTGCACATCATCAAGACAGCTGTCATAACGGTTGGCAATAATGGCTTGGGACATCTTCTTAAACTTTTCTAAATTATTGACAACCTTACTGCCAAAGAATGTGGTACCATCTTCAAGTGTAGGTTCATAAACAATAACAGTAGCACCTTTTGCTTTGACACGCTTCATAACGCCCTGGATTGAACTCTGACGGAAGTTGTCGCTGTTACTTTTCATTGTCAAGCGATAGACACCGATGATAACTTCTTTTTCTTTTGCTTGGTCATAGCTGTCGTCAGCTTTATATGCACCGGCAATTTCAAGCACTCTGTCGGCGATAAAATCTTTTCTGGTGCGGTTGCTTTCAACGATTGCTTCAATCAGGTTTTCCGGAACCTCTGCATAGTTAGCGAGCAACTGCTTGGTATCTTTTGGCAGACAATAACCGCCGTATCCAAACGACGGATTATTATAGTGCATGCCAATTCTTGGGTCAAGACACACGCCGTTAATGATATCCTGTGTGTTAAGACCTTTCATCTCGGCATAAGTATCAAGTTCATTAAAGTAACTGACGCGAAGTGCAAGATATGTATTTGCAAAGAGCTTGACAGCCTCAGCTTCTGTAAAGCCCATAAACAGGGTATCTATATTTTCCTTAACTGCACCCTCCTGCAACAGTTCTGCAAAAGTATGTGCTGCATTTACGAGCCTTTCATCTTCCATATCAGTACCGACAATGATACGGCTTGGATAGAGATTATCGTAAAGTGCTTTAGATTCTCTCAAAAATTCCGGACTGAAAATAATATTCTTACTGCCCGTTTTTTCTCTGATAGACTTTGTATATCCGACAGGAATAGTGGATTTGATAACCATGATCGCATCAGGATTATATTTCATAACAAGACTGATAACTGCCTCAACAGCAGAAGTATCAAAGTGCTGGGTTTGGCTGTTGTAGTTTGTCGGAGCGGCAATCACTACAAAATCGGCAGCCTTGTATGCAAGTTCAGCATCCAATGTTGCTGTAAGATCAAGCTCTTTTTCGGCAAGGTACTTTTCAATGTATTCATCTTGTATCGGAGATTTTCTTTGATTGATAAGCTCCACTTTTTCAGGAATAATATCTACCGCATACACT
>CADCPT010000059.1 GCA_902803385.1 uncultured Ruminococcus sp. | reverse complement strand
CCGGGCTATTTTAAGACTTGTTTTTTCAGAGGTGCCGCGAGCTTTGCTCGCGGCACCTCTGAAAAAACACTATAATAAAAGTGCGCTGCAAGGTAGGCGCACCGGGGGGCACTTCCTTCGGGCGCACTTTGTATAGCGAAGGAGCCGTGAATTATTTCACAGCTCCGGATGCATCGCACAACTGTTTTTGCAATAAGACGTAACTATGCAAATTATGTGTTGAAATAATGCGACTGCTAATGTAAAATAATAATAATAAAACTATTCAGAAGGAGGATGTCGATATGATAAGCGAAAAAATAACAGTATTGTCTCTCCCGTATACTGAAGGAGGAGAAAAGACTGTCCGCGTCTATGTTCCCGAGCATGAAGAAGGGGAGAGCCTTCCCGTTATTTATATGACGGACGGGCAGAACCTCTTTGAAGATGACAATGTTGAATTCGGCTGCTGGTATACCAGAGAGGCCGTGAGGGACGAACGCAAAAAAAGCGGCAGGGCTGCAATAATAGTCGGTATACATAATGACGAAGGAGGGCCTGTCCGCGCCGGCCAGCTCACCCCTGTAGCTATAGGTGAGATACAGGCCCCGGAACCCTTAAAAAGCGCTGTAAGACCCTGCGGAGAGGTTTTTGCCGATTATGTGGTCAATACTGTCATGCCGAGGATAGAATCCGACTTTCCCGTAAAGACAGGAAGAGATAATACTGCATTCTGCGGCAGCTCTTCCGGCGGATTGGAATGCTTTTATATCGTTATGACCTATCCTGACAAATTCTGTGCAGGCGGTGTTTTTTCTCCCTGCTTTATGCTTTATCTTCCCGATGATCTTGAAAAGTGGATCCGCGGGAGCATCAGGGACGAAAAGCCGTTTTTGTATCTGTATTCCGGCGGAGAGGAAGGCATTGAAAAGGCAATATGCTTGAGCACCGAAATGGCTTACGGCATTCTCAGCGGCTGTTATCCGGTAGAAAAACTCAAAAAAGTCATCAGGCCCGAACAGCCGCACAAGGAATCTGCCTGGGCGGCAGAATTCAGGGTATTTCTGCATAATTTTCTTGACAATAGCTGATCGTTACAGCGTTTTTTATAGTGTTTTTTCAGGGGGGTGCCAGGCGCTTTGCGCCTGGCACCCCCCTGAAAAAATTTTTAGCAGCCCGGTCGCGCCGAAGGCGCGGTCGGGCGCGATAGGCGTATGCGATGCAGAAAACAGGCCGAAAATGCCGGTTTGATGCTGTTACCCCTATACATTATCTATAAAACAGATGTAAAAAAACAGCCATTTTATAGCAAATGTGATAATTGTAATGATTTCAGGTGTTTTTTGGGCAATATTTGCTCCGTCTTCATTGACTTTAACACAAAAGTTATGTATAATATAATAAATATAACTTGTGATTATCAAGCGCAAACAAAGTTTGAGCAGTTGTTTTGACTTCCTCAGTGTCTGCTGTGGTTTTTGACCATCGAGCCATGCCGGTTTGATGGTTTTATGTTTCGGGAAAACAAAGATTTATGAAAGGATGTGATCTTATGCCGAAGCTATTTTCTGAAAACAAGAGATCACATGTTCCTTTTCATGTTTTTTCCTTCCGCACGGCTATGATACTGTTTATTCTTACCATGATATCTCTCTGGCTCGTGTGTACGCTGCTTGCCCGTTTCAGCTCTTACGGCAGAGAAACGGATGGAGCAAGGGTCGCCGCGGCAGGTAATGTGTCGGTTTATGAGTACGGGGCTGATCTCGTTGACGGCGAATATGTGATAACCGACAGGACAGAAGCAAACTATAAACAGAAAAACAGATACACTGTAGTTCCAGGGATGAATATCGAAAAGGAAGCCTTTGTATCGGTCTCGGGCAGCCGCGAGGTGTCCGCATATGTGTATATAGAGGTCGTCAGCAGCGATCCTTCGAAAAATATACTTGACTACACTGTAGATAATATCTACTGGAAACCGACGACCGATGTCTCTGCGACCCATAGCGGAACAGTGTACAAGTATAAGGATGTTATCCCGCCGAATACCGAACAGACTATAGGACACATCATAAGAAACAACAAGGTGCGCATAAAGGACGATATCCTTGATAAAACCGACCTGACAAATGTTCCGGCTACGGTAAGTCTTGATATTTATGCATATCTTGTGCAGGCGGACTGATTTTTCCAGAAACTGAAAGGAGGTATACGGTGAAAAAGATAAAAAAAGCTTTGAAATACTCTGCCGTGTACCTTGCTTTGGCAGCAGCTCTCATTTCGGCGATGATGCTTGCGTCCGTTATTGCGAAGTATTTTCAGAGCTCATTGAGTGAGAGCGACAGATACATACCCGGAACCTATAACACGCTTACTGTGTCTGATATAGTCGGAACAGATACTGACGGGAAAAAATATAAAAATGATGTTACCGCTGCTGTCAACAACTGCGGCTATTCCGTTCTGGTAAGGGCTTCTCTTATAGTAACATGGCAGAACAGCTCGGGCGAGATATACGGCGTCCCTCTCAGCGAGGGCGTGGATTATGAGCTTGAGCATTTCAATTCGGATCACTGGATAAAGCATACAGACGGATACTATTACTACAAGGAAGTGCTCGACAGCGGACAGACTACTGCTCCACTGATAAGAGACGATCAGAAGCTGAAGCAGCTTGCGGATCCGCCGGGCGCAGGCTACAGTATGCATGTTGAGATAATAGCCGAATCCGTTCAGGCCGCAGGCGAAACGGACGTCGGAGTAAATGCTGCCGCGGATGCATGGGGATTTGATCCGACAGAATGAAGAAAAAAGGAGGGACAACGATGTCTGAAAGCAAAAAAAGAATAAACACCAGAGCTTTGTGCATTGTTGCCGTTTTCTTTGTTGTCATTTCCGCTCTGGTGATAGGTTACAAGGTGTTTGCCGAAGGAGAAGGCTCAATAGTTACCGCAAGGATCAATTACTACTATTATATCGACAGCGGAGACCATAAGGGCGCAGAGGCGCGTATCGCATTTGTGGCAAATATGAACTATGGTTCCGATCCGAGAACAGAAAAAAGCCCGGATGTTCCCGGTTACAAGCCCTTTATAAAAAACCCTGATACTGATGAAATAAATGTAGAAGCGCCCGAAATAACAGTGAATTTCACCGAAGACACTGTGGTCGATGTTTTTTACAAGCCGATAGACGTGCCGTATCAGATCGAGCTTATGCAGCAGATCATTAATACGAGTGAATATACGTCATACACCATTATAACCAACCGAGGCCTGACAGGCTCTGTGCCTGAGGAATTCGGGGATGATTTTGTTTTCGGTGCTGATTCACCGTTCAGCGGAAAAACACTTGATAATGCGTTCGATGGTTTTACGCTTATGTACCACCAGTCCGATACTATCGGCGCAGACGGACAGACTAAATTCCGTTGCTATTATGACAGAAATACCTACAATATCTATTTCAAGCTTGGCAAGGACGGCCACGGCGTCAACCCCCTGCTCAAGCAGTACGGCTATCAGCTCACACTTGCCGAGATAGGCACACCGATACGAAGCGGATTCACATTCAAGGGTTGGGCATATGAAAGTGCGCCTGACACTGAAGTGGAATTTCCTGTTCAGATAGATGAAAACAAGACCTTTGTCGCTATGTGGGAGCCTACAAGAACGGTCGGCTATACCGTTGTTTTCAGAAATCAGGATGAGGATAACGCGACAGTCTACGATTACTGGGGCAAGTGGGAGGTCGATGATGCAGACTATCCCGGAGAAAGCGTTGATGTTGACGATGCGTTCGTTGCGGCTTGTGATGCGTATGCGGCAGAACATGCGGAAGAAATAGGTCTTACGGATTACCAGCATTTTACAGTTGACGCTGCAACAACAAAAGCAAGGAATGCAGATGTTACCCTCAAAGGCGACGGCTCCACGATCATTACTGTGTATTATACAAGAAACAGCTACAGGATATGGTTCGTGTACGCGAGGGAGAAGGTTACAACCACTACTGTTTCAGTTCCTCCATCGCCTGTAACAGAGCTTCCGTTGCAGCAAGGTTCGTATATTATTTCGAGAAGAAAGGATAATGTGAATAAACAGCTTACAAATGAACAGGCAACTTCTCCGAATGATTATTGTTTGCAGATAACCGATATAACTACACCATGTTTCTGGACAATAGCTCCATATGGTGAAACAGGAAGATTTACAATATCCATAGATGACAATGGTACAACAAAGTATCTTGATGTAGATACAAGTTCAACTCCATATAGTTCGAATACAAGCCGCAAAACCGCGTATACCCGAACAGTAGATTCTGGCAATGAGCCGCCGCTGTTTTCAATCGAGAAAACCGGAAGTGGTTCAGATACAAGATTTATTATATATCGTCAGGAAGGTAGTAATTATTTTGCACTCAATGATCAGTCCAATGGTGCAAAAAATGCTCAGTTGTATAAATATACTAATAAACCGACTGAATCTTCTGTAAAATGGATTTTTTATGATTCTGCTGGAAGTCAGACTACACAGGAATCAAAACAATCTCAAGTTGCCAAAAGAACAAGCAATGCAAAATATACATCTCTTCAATGGACAAGTTTATCAAACAGTTCCATTCCTACGGTTACCATACCGGAGACAGAACATATTAAACATATTGGGAAGTATTTTACTCTTACAATAAATGGTGTTGTTTACAGAAATTATTATATCGAACTTACAGCGAAATACGATTCGGAAATAAGTGATTTCTGGCCTGGTAATGCATTGAGTGACTATGGTAGCTATAAATTTGGTTCGTGGGCAACCGGATATAATACGCCATACAGACAGAGATTCACTGACCACGCAAATATTGTTGGATTATATCCCTATCTTGAAAAACAGCTCATTAATGATAGGTCGGATTCAGCGCATCCCTATGATCTTGCGGAAATAATGGATGCGTCAGGCAACGAGGATCTTGCTTCTATTATGTATGCATGGTGGGGCGACTCCAATGCGAATGTCGGATTTCATGCATTTGAGAATTATTTTGAAGCTTTGCCCGGAGAATCAGAAACAGCTGATCCGGATGATGTTGTAGAAATAGATGGTATAACATACATCAGACATGATACCAATATTGTTAAATGTGCACATAATGATGGCACACGAATCGACGCGTTTGTATACATTGGTTTTTCGATTTTTCCATCTGAGGAAAGTGGTCATGTCGAGTCATGGAATCATACTAATAAAAGTACTAACTATACTGAAACAGGTCATGTGAAAAAAAATCAGGTGGTAGGGAAAGACGAAGACGGCGATGATATAGAAGAAATATGGACAACACAGTTTCATTACAACCGCAATCGCTACAACCTAACCTTCAACACCCTAAAACCCGGCGACACATATCCTTCATCCTGGAATCAGACAAACGTACAGTTTGAAATGCCGCTTAGCTCCTTCGAGCCGACCGAAGACCCGCATTATCCCGAGCCGGAGCTTGAGCAGTATTATGAGTTTGTCGGCTGGGGACTCAGCGACACGGATGATACACCTGTTGACTGGGATACTATAACTATGCCGGCTTATGATCTTGAGCTTTTCGCAATATGGAAACCGAGAGAATACAATGTTGATTTCTATCTTGATGAAGAAATAATGGAAAATGAGGATCTTCAGAATCTCAATAACCATATTTCCTATGATGATCCTAACCCGACATACGGCAGCCTTATTGATGATAAGGCAAGGATAGTGGCAACTCAGTTCAGCCCATATGCACCGACATTTATCAATAACGGTATTGAAACTCCGATGGAATTTGCCGGATGGTTCTATTTCGATTCAAACGGCAACCTCCAGCAATTTGACCCCGAAACAATGACCATTTATCAGGACATAAAGCTTTTTGCCCAGTGGACTTCAACTATACCCACAAAATACGCTGTTCATTATACGTATAAGGGTACTCCGATATCCGACGATACGGAGGGCTATTCCTTTGTCGGACTGACAAGAACGTTCAAGGCAAAATTTGATAATCAGCTTTATCCTGATTACAGAGTGCATTATTTCCCGAAGGTCGCCAGCAGCTCGATCCTTATGGAACAAACGATAGAGGGAGAGCCTCTGGCAAATGACAAGACCTTTGAGTATCTCTACTGTGAGAAAATATGGTATACTGTCCGTTATGTCGAGGTGGACAGCAACGGAAATCAGATACGGGTCTTTGAGGAAGACGAAGGCTGGTCTGAAAGCGCATCTGTAACTCTGCAGTTCAAGCCGTATCTGAATTACGTGCCGCAGGAATACTTTATCAGCAAGATACTTGAGCTTCCTGATGATTATGACGAAAACCACGACTATTCAGGCGAAAAGCCGGGTCTTGAAAAGAATGTTATAACCTTCCGCTATGTTGAACGTGAGGGATTTGAACCTTATCATATCAAGTATCTTCTTGAGGATGAATCAGGACAGCAATACGGCAGTTACACAGGTCTTACTTTCCGCTGTATAAACTTTATCGACAGCGCCTCTGATGAGGGAGAAACTATAACCGCGGCTGTTCAGGATTTTGTCGGATATGATGTTGATAAGTATGAGGTGGTCAATTACAGGAATAACGTAAATGACAGTGAGGGACTAAAAACCGTAAATGATGCGAGCATTTCTTTCGACCTCCAGGCTGAAATGGACGGCGTCGAGCTGTATATCTATTACCTGAAAAAGACCTATCCTGTCAAGGTCAAATACAGCATTGACAGCGCCGATCCTGATAAGTGCAACGAATGGTACATCAATATACATTCCAAAGCCGTAGAAGACGGCGTAACTCTGCATGACGATCTGACATCCGAAACCTTTACGGTGGAGGAAGGCGGAGCAGATGTCACAAAACATAAAACGGTCTATGAGATAAAGCAGGAGAAGCAAAAGTATAACTCCCTGTATTCAGTTTCAGCTCCGAACATCAGTCGGTTCAAGCTTACAAGCGGAAGGGTAAAGGAACTCAGGATAGTGCATGAGGACGCCCCCACCCCCGCTGATATAACCTCAAATTCAGTAGGCTTCGTTTATGCCGATGCTCAGACGATAACATTTTATTACAATGTTATCGTACCGGATGCGCTGGGCGAAAAAATAGCGCCCATCTCAGAGGAACCCTACGAAAGCTGGAAAATACTCACTCAGAATAAAGAAACGGTTTCACCTCTTGTTGCACCCAAGGCCGATATCACCGCAAAGCCTGGTCTGCCTCCGACGGGAGACAGGATCTATAAGTTTGTCGGCTGGTATAAGGGCACATATGATGATGAAACGGGAGCCTTTGACAAGGGCTCTGCTGTTTCGGCATCTTTGCTCAGTTCCGACGGACTGACGCTTGATGCTCCGAGCGGAGAAACGACCGACCAGTATTATTTCGCGGTCTATGATTATGTCCGCGGTGATCTCATCATAAACAATACGAGCACAGATGTCGGACAGTATTTTGAATACAGAGTCCGGGGAACAGACTCTCACAATTCCTGGATAGATATGACTGTTGTTCTTCCTGCGACCGGAACGAAGAAGATACTGGAGCTGCCTGTAGGAAACTACACCGTTGAAAGCACAGACTGGCAGTGGCGGTATACTGACAGCAGCGTGAATGTAACTGTTGTTGATAAGGAAGGCTCTTCTCCTGCTGCACAGGCAAGCTTTGCGCCTGTAATGTCAAAGACAAAATGGCTTGACGGCAACGGTTATAAGGAAAATATCTTCAGCTGATAATTCAAAAGGGTACAATGGCGGCGAAGCCGCTGTTGTACCCTCTTATACTTTATTGTGCTTTTTATACTAATATCAAATAGACCTGACGACAAGCTTTGGCGTTAAATTCCGCATAGCTTTGTTGTCGTCTCGTCGTCGCTTGTTGTGCTCGCTGAGAACGGTCAAGCATGACCGTCCTCGTGCTCGCGTTGCGGCTCCTCCTCTCCCCATAACGCTTTGCGTTATGGG
>CADCPT010000058.1 GCA_902803385.1 uncultured Ruminococcus sp. | reverse complement strand
CGTTGTCGTCTCGTCGTCGCTCGCTGTGCTCGCTGAGGGGCTGTGAAATAATTCACGGCTCCTTCGCTATACAAAGTGCGCCCGAAGTAAGTGCCCCCGGTGCGCCTACCTTGCGGCGCACTTTTATTATAGTGTTTTTTCAGAGGTGCCGCGAGCAAAGCACCCGGCACCCCTGAAAAAACACTTTTTTAATAGCCCGGTCGCTGCGCAGCAGCGGTCGGGCGCGGCGGCAGTGCGCCCACAAGGCCTGCCGCTGCTTTTATGAGCGCGGCATATGCCGCACTGCATATGATTATCCCTGCTATGCACCCGGGGTCAGTTCCTGCTGCAGAAATTCCCAGACGGTACAGAAGACAGATAAGAACAGTTATAAGCACCGGCATGATAAAACATCTGTGAATATCGGGTCTCAGACCGCTTACCTTGACAAGCCTCCACAGACTCAGGGCCGTGTTGAAAAGCTCACTGAAAACGATCACGAATATTACAGCCGAGGTTCCGAAAAGCGGTACCATCGAAAACATCAGCGCTACCCTTATGGCAGAATCCACGGCATTGAATATCAAATAGCTCGTCTGCTCTCCGAGTCCCTTGAGTATTCCGTCAACTGCGGAGTCAAGGTACATGAGCGGCACTACCGGCGCAAGCGCTGCGATGTAAAGCGCAACATCCTCATTGCCGTACAGAAGGGAAGAAAGGCCGCGCGAGAAAAAGATCATAAATGCACAGACAGGAATGGAATATTTCATAGTTACTCCTACAGCCTTTTCAGACATCCTTTTTATTGCCGATGCGTTACATCGTGCCTTTGCAGAGGACATTTCCGTTATAATAAGCGTTGCAAACGGGAGTATAAGGACGGACGGAAAAACTATTACAGGCATTGCCATTCCCGTTATCATTCCGTAGCAGGCAAGTGAATCGCTTTTGCTTTTGCCGAATCTCATAAGGCCTGCCGGGATGAGCATGTTTTCTACAGCCGCAAGCGAGCTTCTCAGCGCCGAGCTTGCCGTACAGGGCAGATATATGGGAAGCGCGGCTTTCCAGAGTGCATCCGGCCGGCTTCGTGAGCCTGTGAGCCTTCTGACATCCGCTGCATAAACTATGAGGATGTAAACAAAGGATACTGCTTCGGCGGCGGTCGTTCCGAGGGCGGCATATGCACAGGCGTTTTCGATATCTCCGGTGGGTATGAGAGCGAATGCCCCCATCGTTACGGCTATTTCCACTGCCTGCTCTATAAGCTGCTCTGATATCGGGGCTATTACCTTGCGCTGAGCATTGAAATAGCCTCTTGCTGCCGCCGACACCGACATGAGAGGCAGTGACGGGGATAATATCCTCAGAGCCGGAACTGTCAGGCTGCTGCCAAGAATGTCGCCTATGAAATCAGCGCAGAAAAACATACCGATGCCGAGAAGTGACGACAGGCAGAACGACGCTGCCATAACGGCCTCCGCTGCATATGCGGCGCAGGGCAGCTTTTTTGTTGCGGCAAGCTCCGTTACGAGCCTTGTTACCGTTACGGTGATCCCGGCGGAAGATACAAGCGCGAAAAAAGCATAGGCAGAAAGCGTGAGCTGATAAATGCCCATGCCCTCAGCGCCGAGCATCCCGGAAAGCCACACGCGCATAAGCATTCCGGCGCTGTACATTATCAGCGACGCCGCTACCATTATCATTCCGTTTTTGATGAAGGTAGCCTTTATTGATACCACTGTGAGAACACCCTCTTCTTTAATTAAGAATTAATAATTAATAAATAATAATTTCGGTTCCGCTGCGGCAGGCCGCAGCGGAATATAGTGATGTAATGCCCGCGTTCGCCTGCATTGCAGCGCATTTGCATAACAGCGTTTTGCGTGCAGCTACCGCCCGACCGCGCCTTCGGCACGACCGGGCGGCTTTTATTTAGTTTTTCAGAGGTGCCAGGCGCGAAGCGCTTGCACCTCTGAAAAACACTGTTTAAGTGAGTTCGCCGCAGGGTAGACAAACGACAGCGCGCGGCGGCACGCAGGTTAGTGTTAAATAATTCAGGTCTCGGAGAAAGGCACAAGCGCGGGAATTGACTGTTCCCATTTCAATAAGAGCGAGTGGAACGAGCGAAAGCGCGAAACGGGAGCGCAGGCACTGCGCCGCCGGTGTGTATTGACTTTATCTTTGCAAAATCGTAAAATATAGGAAAGCAGTAATATCAGAAGGGTGATAGAATGTTCCGGTTGGCAAAATATCTGAAAAGCTATAAGCTTCAGCTTATTCTCGGGCCGCTTTGCAAGCTTATCGAGGCTATACTTGAGCTTCTTGTTCCGCTTGTGACCGCGGATATCATAGATAACGGCGTCAGAAACGGCGATATGGATTATGTTCTGTCTCACGGTGCTCTGATGATAGGCATGGGAGCTCTCGGCCTGTGCTTTGCCCTGGTGTGTCAGAAATCGGCGTCGATCGCTTCCCAGGGCTTCGGAACAAAGCTCCGCAATGCAATGTTCAGGCATATCAATACCCTGTCTCATGCAGAGCTTGACAAAATAGGAACAGCCTCTCTCATCACAAGAATGACAAACGACATCAACCGCCTTCAGCTTGCGGTCGCAATGCTCATAAGGCTTGTTATCCGTGCGCCCTTCCTGATAATAGGCGCTATCGTTATGTCCTTTCTTATCGACGTGCGCCTTGCAATGATCTTTGCCGTTGCCGCACCCGTTACGGCGCTGGTGCTGTATCTTGTGATGCGTGCTTCCATCCCGTATTTCAGGGGCGTTCAGGGCGGTATGGACAGAGTTTCCCTTATCGCCCGCGAGAACCTTTCAGGCAACAGGGTAATACGTGCCTTCAATAAGCAGAAGGAGGACAGGGAGCGCTTTGCAGATGCAAACGAAACGCTTACTGATATAACGCTTAAGGGCGGCAGGATTTCTACCCTTCTTAACCCTCTGAGCTATATAATAGCTCAGGCGGCTATAATAGCTATCGTATGGTTCGGTTCGGGCTTTGTATATACCGGTGATGTCACTACCGGACAGATAATAGCCCTTGTCAACTATATGACGCTCATACAGCTCACTATGATAGTTGTTTCGGATCTTGTTGTTATTTTTACAAGGGCGGCAGTTTCTGCTTCAAGAGTCAACGAGATCTTTGACACAAAGCCAGGAATTGTTGAATGTGATGACCCGGTAAGTGATTTCTGCGAGGACGAGCCTGCGGTATGTTTTTCGGATGTTACGTTTTCATACGAGGGTCAGGGTCCGGCGCTGACCAATATAAGCTTTACTGCAAACAGAGGAGAGACTATAGGTATTATCGGCGGTACGGGCGCAGGAAAAAGCACGCTTGTCAACCTGATACCGCGCTTTTATGATGCAAGCGAAGGAACTGTAACGGTTTTTGGCAGAGATGTAAGGACATGCAGTTTTTCTGCATTAAGAGGGATGATAGGCATAGTGCCGCAGAAGGCGGAGCTGTTTTCCGGAACGATAAGGAGCAATCTTGAACGCGGAAAGCCCGGCGCAACAGATGAAGAGATAGCCCATGCCCTTTCGGTCGCTCAGGCCTCGGAATTTGTCTGCGCAATGCCGATGGGCTATGATTCAATAGTCAGCGCAGGGGGGACAAATCTTTCCGGCGGACAGCGGCAGAGACTGACTATCGCAAGGGCTGTCATAAAGCAGCCGGATATCCTGATACTTGACGACAGCGCCAGCGCTCTCGATTTTGCCACCGACGCGGCGCTCAGGCGCGCCCTTTCGCACGAAACGGGAAATATGACGGTGTTTATGGTATCGCAGCGGGTGGGAACGGTGCGTTATGCGGATAAGATAATCGTTCTTGATGCAGGTGAGCTTGTGGGCTTGGGCACTCACAGGGAGCTTATAAAAGCATGCCCTGTATACAGGGAGATATGCCTGTCTCAGCTCAGAAGGGAGGAGGTCGAAGAGGATGAAAAAGACTGAAAAAAAGACCTCTGCCGTTAAAACGATAAAGCGCATAATAGGCTACTGCAAGCCTTACAAACTGAGGCTTGCAGCTGCAATGGTGTTTTCTGTTCTGTATGTTGCAATGAATCTTACGGCTCCGGTGCTTCTCGGCTATGCTATAGACGGAGCTGTCGGCAAGGGCAATGTTGACTTTGTATCGATAGCCAGCCTTCTGCTTATGGTAGGAGTTTCTGCATTGTGTTCGGCGCTTTTTGTGTGGCTTATGAATCTTTGCACATATTCAGTTACTTATCTGACTGCAAGGGATATGCGCCGTGATATTTACGGAAAATTCGGCAGTGTGCCGCTGAGCGTTATAGATTCCTCTTCGCACGGAGATATGCTCAGCAGGCTCATAAATGATGTCGATTCCGTGAGCGACGGCCTTCTCCACGGAATAACACAGCTTTTTTCGGGTCTTGTGATGATATTGTCTACCCTCGGCTTTATGCTTGTCATAAGCCCTACCATAGCTCTTGTCGTAGTAGTTATTACTCCGCTTTCGATGTTTGTTGCCGCTTTTATCACAAGGCTCTCACAGAAGCAGTTCCGCGAGCAGTCGCAGACTCAGGGCGAGCTTTCCTCCAGGATAGAGGAATATATCGGCCGTCAGAAGCTTGTCAAGGCTTTTTCGTTTGAGAAAAGCAGCATAGAAAGCTTTGAAGAGATAAACGAACGTCTGAAGGTATGCGGACAGAAATCACAGTTCTATTCATCCCTTGCGAATCCTTCCACAAGGTTCGTAAACGGTCTTGTTACGGCGGCGGTATGTATAGTCGGTTCGCTTTCAGCAATGAGCGGCGCGATCTCAGTCGGTCAGATAGCTACCTTCATAACATATGCGAACCAGTATACAAAGCCCTTTAATGAAGTTACCGGAGTCATACCTCAGCTTCAGGCGGCGCTTGCGGGCGCTGAACGCGTTTTTGCGGTCCTTGATGAGCAGGATGAAAGCAGCGAGGATGACTGCGCCGTTATCGAAGGCAAAAGCAGCGGAAGCCTTGATATAAGTCATGTGTCTTTTTCATATATTCCCGAAAGGCCGCTTATCACGGATTTTACGCTGAAGGTCGCACCCGGAAGGAGAGTTGCCATAGTAGGCCCGACAGGCTGCGGAAAGACTACCTTCATAAACCTGCTCATGCGCTTTTACGATATAAACAGCGGAGCTATACTGCTTGACGGCAAAAGCATCTTTGATATAAAGCGGAGCTCCGTGCGCTCCCAATACGGAATGGTGCTGCAGGAAAGCTGGCTTTACAATGCAAGCGTAAGGGACAATATTGCCTACGGAAAGCCTGAGGCTACTCTTGATGAGGTCATTGCGGCGGCCAGGAAGGCTCACATACACCATTTTATTGAACGTTTGCCGCAGGGCTACGATACGATCATCAGTGAGCAGGGCGGAAATCTTTCACAGGGTCAGCGGCAGCTTCTCTGTATTGCAAGGGTAATGCTGTGCGATCCGCCTATGCTTATTCTTGACGAAGCGACAAGCTCCATAGATACCAGAACGGAAATAAAGATACAAAGGGCTTTTACGGAAATGATGAAGGGCAGGACGAGCTTTATCGTAGCTCATCGTCTTTCTACGATAAAGGAGGCCGATATCATACTTGTTATGAAAAACGGCAATATTATTGAGCAGGGAAGCCACGATGAGCTTATGGCTCAGAACGGCTTTTACAGGGAGCTGTATTCAAGCCAGTTTGCACCGAGCTGAAGCTTTCGTTTGCTGTCGTCAGTCCGACCGTGCCTTCGGCGCGGCCGGGCTGCCAAAAATTTGTTTTTTCAGGGGTGCCGGGCGCTTTGCGCCCGGCACCCCTGAAAAAACACTATAAACGTGCGCCGCAAGGTAAGCGCACGGAATTCAGCGAAAGGAGCCGTGAATTATTTCACATCCCCTGAAAAAACAACTTTATAATAGCCCGGTCGCAGCGAAGCTCACAGCTTATGAAAAAACTATCGGATGGGCATGTCTCCCGGGATCTCTTCAGAATTTCAGCTCCCTGACTGTCTGTATAACACGGTCAATATCGCGTGCGGCAGTAAAGGCTGACGGAGATATCCTCACTGCTCCGGTGTCAAGCGTTCCGAGGGCTCTGTGAGCCGCAGGACAGCAGTGCAGGCCTGCGCGCACTGCTATCCCTCTGCGCGCAAGCTGTGCCGCGGCAGTTTCACTGTCAACGCCCTCAATGTTGAACGAAAGCACCGGTGCAAAGAAGCTTTCATCAGGCTCGGGCGTATACAGCCGCACTTTTTTATTTGCCGAGAGTCCTTTGTATGCACGTCGCACGAGTGACATCTCGTGTCTGAGGATGTTTTCTTTTCCTTTCGCCGAAACAAAGCTGATTCCTGCTTCAAGTCCGGCAATGCCCGGAAGGTTCAGAGTGCCGCTTTCAAACCTGTCCGGAAGCTCCTGCGGCTGTATAAGGGAAGCAGAGCCGCTGCCTGTTCCTCCTGTGATAAGCGGCGGTATATCCGCTTTTTCCGACAGCAGCATAAGACCCGTTCCCATCGGCCCGTAAAGACCCTTGTGGCCTGCTGCGCAGACGATGTCATATCCGTCCTTCATATCAAGCGGAAGCACGCCGGCGCTCTGTGCAGCGTCGATCATCATATACAGTCCGTATGCATGTGCCAGCGCGCAGATGCGCTCAACGGGCAGCCGTATTCCCCAGACATTTGATGCATGGGTGCATATTATCGCCTTGGTATTGACGTTTATGCTTCGGCGGAAGCTGTCGAGGGTCGCGTCGTCATCACCGGGATATACCGCAGCGGCGGTGTAGGTGACTCCTTCGCTCCTTAGAGCCTCCAGCGGCCGCATTACAGCATTATGCTCAAGGTTCGAGACCACTGCATGACCGCCCTTTGAAAAAATGCCCTTTATCGCCGTATTGAGCGAGAATGTGCAGCCCGGTGTGAATATTACCCTTGTTTCATCTTCCATGCCGAAAAGATCCGCAGCTGTTTTCCGCGCGGAATAGATTCTTTCTCCGGCTTCAACGGACATCCTGTGACCGCTGCGTCCCGGATTTGCCGATGCTCTCAATGCCCGTGCCGAAGCGTCGAGCACCTGCTGCGGCTTCGGGCTTGTGGTGGCGCTGTTATCAAGATATATCATCAGGTGGTGCCTCCGTCCTTTCGCTCCAGTATTCTCACCGAATTTGCTCTCAGCATTCTTTCCGCAGCTTCTGCATTGCCGCTGCTGACAGCTATAGTATATCGGCAGCTTTTGTCATCTGCTCTGCGACCGCGTTTACCTATTTCTGATTTTATACCTCCGGATGCAAGTATCCTCCTGCCTTTCATGGCGTATGTCACGGAGGATACCACAAAATACACCTTTTCCATTTCTGTTCACCTCGGAAAATTGAATGGTTTTTTCTTCCCTGCTGAATGTCAGCCCTGAACTTTTTACCTGTCACTTTAAGGAAGAATGAGCTTCATTCCCGGTCGGATATCCGACGGGTCACAAAGCCTGTTTTTGTTTATCAACGCCGCAACGGTAGTGCCGTGTTTTTCTGCGATCTTCCAGAGACTGTCCCCCGGCATAACGGTATGATATCCGGCTGCGGATCCATCCGGCAGGCGCAATACAGCTCCCGCTTCAATAACATCCGGGTCTTGTATTCCGTTTAGCGATGCAAGCTTTCCGACTGTCGTGTTATATTTTTTCGCAAGAGAATACAGTGTGTCTCCGTTTCTGATGATATGGATCTTCACCCTGTCCGGCATGATCTCATCGGGTATCCTTATAATCTGACCGACCTGTATATGATCCGGGTCTGCAATGCCGTTGTACCGCGCGAGAGTTATCACGTCCGTACCGAACCTGCGCGCTATATCGTAAAGGGTATCACCCTGTTCTGCTATATAAATATCCATAAAGCTCCCTCCTGATATATACTATGCCGTATTATTGATTATTGGGACAGCGCTGCGGAGCACTTCCTGCATGATAGTATAAACGGGGGCTTCGCATTAACACTGCCACCTATGAAAAAACAAGTCTTAAACCAGCCCGGTCGTTGCGCAGCAACGGTCGGGCGGCGGCAAACCTCATCCGTCACGGCTGCGCCGTGCCACCAGCTTTGCATCGTGCGCCTACCCTGCGGCGCACTTTATTATAGTGTTTTTTCAGGGGTACCAGGCGCAAAGCGCCTGGTACCCCTGAAAAAACAATTTTTAATAGCCCGGTCGCTGCGCAGCAGCGGTCGGGCGGACAGTTGTATAGACGCATATAATGCTGTTTTTGCTATTGTAGCAACGCTTTCTTACTTTATTGCACATTGTCTCAAAACAGCGATTTGATCGTAAGCTGTATTTTATCGGATGATCAGATGATTCAAAGGCTGATAAAAAAAGAAAACAGTTTTTTCACACCCTCTGTCAGCGAAGCTGACTGATGAGGGCAGGCGAACTCACTTAAACAGTGTTTTTTCGCTAATCCACCGCCGGACCGCGCCTTCGGCACGACCCGGCTATTATTATTTAGTTTTTTCAGAGGTACTGCCACTGAAACTATGATTTTCCCTACGTTCGCCTACCCTGCGGCGAACTCACTTAAACAGTGTTTTTCGCTAATCCACCGCCCGACCGCGCCTTCAGCGCGACCGGGCTATTATTATTTGGTTTTTCAGAGGTGCTGCCACTGAAACTATGATTTTCCCTACGTTCGCCTACCCTGCGGCGAACTCACATAAACAGTGTTTTTTCAGATATGCCAGGCGCAAAGCGCCTGGCATATCTGAAAAAACTAAATAAAACCAGCCAGGTCG
>CADCPT010000057.1 GCA_902803385.1 uncultured Ruminococcus sp. | reverse complement strand
CCCGTTTCGCTTTATGCGGCAACTAAAAAATCTAATGAATTGATGGCTCATGCTTATTCCAAGCTTTATAATATTCCGTCAACAGGACTCCGTTTCTTTACGGTTTATGGTCCTGCCGGCCGCCCCGATATGGCATACTTTGGTTTTACAAACAAGCTTGTTAACGGTGAAACAATAAAGATCTTTAACTATGGCAACTGCAAACGTGACTTTACTTATGTTGACGATATTGTTGAGGGCGTTGTCAGAGTGATGCAGGGTGCACCCGATAAGAAGAACGGTGAGGACGGTCTTCCGATACCGCCTTATGCAGTGTATAACATTGGTAATAACCAGCCGGAAAATCTGCTCGATTTTGTACAGATACTTTCCGAAGAACTTGTTCGTGCAGGTGTACTGCCTGAGGACTATGATTTTGAAGCACACAAGGAGCTTGTTCCCATGCAGCCCGGTGATGTTCCGATCACTTATGCAGATACAGATGCTCTTGAAAGAGATTACGGCTTCAAACCGAGTACATCCCTTCGTGATGGTTTAAGAAAATTTGCCGAGTGGTATAAAGATTTTTATTTATATGTAAGGATGGATAAGTAATATACCATAGAAGTTGCTGGTATATGTTGGGTTGATTTTTCGATTGCAACGTTGCTGTCACAATACCATTAGGTGTATGCGGTAGACATTGTTTTGAAAAGGTTGAATTGATCAATTAAAGAAAACTTCCGATTCAAGATGAATACATTGAAAAACACCTTGCAGAAAGAGAACTTGAGCTTACTGTAACACTTGAGACCGAATTGGCATACATGTTTGCCGACTTTGTCGTAATTGCGACTTTAGGATCGCGAAGTAATTATGCCAGATTGACATGAATCAAATCCACTGTTTTTGGAGGTGCTACATGAGTTATAAGACTAAAGTGCAGGAACGGAGTATTACTTACTCAGTTAAATTATCTGAGGATTCTATTGTTTTTACATATCATTCAAAACCTTTTTATTCATTTTTTAAGCGAGTATTTGATTTATCGGTTTCTTTAATATGTCTTATACTACTCCTGCTTCCATTTATGATTATTGCGCTGATAATATTGATTGATGACGGAAGTGCTTCGCTTATCTTTGTTCAGAAGCGTGTTGGGAAAAACGGAAAAAACTTCAAAATGTATAAATTTCGCACTATGTGTGCCAATGCGGAAGATAAACTTGTTGAATTACAGCAACTGAATGAATCTGATGGACCTGTATTCAAGATAAAGGATGATCCAAGGATTACAAAAATAGGCAGGCTGCTACGTGCATCAAATGTTGACGAATTGCCTCAGTTGTTCAATATTTTTCTGGGTCAGATGTCATTTGTTGGCCCTAGACCGGCGTTGCCCAGAGAAGTTGATGAATATAGAGAGTCCGATAAATTACGCCTTTTGGTAAAGCCTGGTTTGACTTGTTACTGGCAAGCGACTAAAAACAGAAACGCTGTCCCTTTTGATGAATGGATGGCGCTGGATCGTAAATATATAATGGAGAGAAGTGTATGGGTCGATATAAAACTGATTTTTAAGACATTTTTGTTCCTTTTTAAGAAAAGCGGATATTAGTATCTTGGAAGAATGCAGTACAAGGATTTTTATAAGGTAAGGAAGTAATTCAGATGAAAACAAAATATACAATTGCAGTGGCTGGAACAGGTTACGTTGGATTGTCGATTGCAACTTTGCTTTCACAACATCATAAGGTTTATGCTGTTGATATCGTACCAGAAAAGGTGGAGCTTATTAATCAGAGAAAGTCTCCTATTCAGGACGAATATATAGAGAAGTATTTTGCCGAAAAGAAGCTTGACTTGACAGCCACAACAGATGCTGAACTTGCGTATCGCAGTTCATCGCTGATCGTTATAGCCGTTCCAACAAACTATGATAGCCGTACTCAGCACTTCGACACAAGTGCGGTTGAGGCCGTTATCAGACTTGTTATGCAGTATAACCCTGACGCCATTATGGTTATCAAGTCCACTATACCTGTCGGATATACAAAATCTATACGTGAAAAGACCTGCAGTAAGAATATTATTTTCAGTCCCGAGTTTCTGAGAGAGTCAAAGGCACTTTATGATAACCTCTATCCGAGCCGTATTATTGTCGGTACAGACATGGATGACGAGAAACTTGTAAAAGCTGCGCACACATTTGCAGAGCTTTTGCAGGAGGGTGCGATCAAAGAAAAAATAGAAACATTATATATGGGCTTTACAGAAGCAGAAGCTGTAAAGCTTTTTGCTAACACATATCTTGCTCTCCGAGTCAGCTTCTTTAATGAGCTTGATACATACGCTGAAATTAAAGGACTTAACACACAGGATATTATCAATGGTGTATGTCTTGACCCAAGAATAGGTACACATTATAATAATCCGTCATTCGGATACGGCGGGTATTGTCTCCCAAAGGATACAAAACAGCTCCTTGCAAACTATGCTGAGGTTCCCGAAAATCTGATAGAAGCAATCGTTGAGAGTAACCGTACTCGTAAGGATTATATTGCCGACAGAGTACTCGAAATTGCCGGCGCTTATACAACGGATGACAGTTATGATAAATCTAAAGAAAAAGAGGTTATTATCGGTGTCTATCGTCTGACTATGAAAAGCAACAGCGACAACTTCCGTCAAAGCTCCATTCAGGGTGTTATGAAGCGTATAAAAGCAAAGGGCGCAACGGTCATTGTCTATGAACCGACTCTTGAAGATGGCAGTACATTCTTTGGAAGTAAGGTCGTAAATGATTTGGAAAAATTCAAAGAAATGTCACAGGCTATT
>CADCPT010000056.1 GCA_902803385.1 uncultured Ruminococcus sp. | reverse complement strand
GGATGTATGGTATTTATAATAACTATCCACAAGAGGGATTCCCAGGCGGAGTTTTTCATGAACCGAGCGTCTCGTATGTTTATTTCTACGAAAGACTATGTTCTTACGATCAGAATAAAGGAGCTCATTTTGAATTAAGAGCGGATGTTGCTTTAGAATCCGAATCTGCAAAGCAGGATCTGCGCTATGTACTGGGAAAAGAGTCTTTATTGCTCAAACGCAATAAAGAAGTATCAAAAGACGTGAAAGACACGCTGCTGCATGAGCTTGATTCATCTGAGGTTAAGGATATCCTTGCAAAACTGCTGTATTATCTCGTTTCATCAGATCATACCCTTCCCAATGTTGCGACAGGCAGGATTAAAGCAATCGAGAGGGGATTAAATACTCAGTTCCATATCAATACCAACATAGGTATCGATATCAGAAAGAATCTTGATGAGGATCCGAAGGTTATATCAAACAGGATCAGGCAGGCTAAGGAGATACAGATATGTTGCTTTGATGGCGTCAGCTTGTTTGGAGATAAAGAAATTACTCCGGTAATTCAGCAAAACGTTATTGACGCTTTACATGAATGTTATGAAAAAAATCCCGATTTCAATTTTGAAATGATACTGAGTGAATACAGACACGGCTCTTTTGAAAGTGCAGCACAGTTTCAGGTCAATATTCCCCATCTGAGATGCGGAAAAAGCAGTCTGCCTTCAAAAACCTTATTGCGGTTAAAGGAACTGACCTTTTCGATACCTTCCGATAAATTTGCAGTCAAACTGACAAAGCTCCCGCTTCCTTACGCATTGTTTATTATGAGATTTGATAATGAATTATTTGATTATGTTAAGGTCGATATGTACTCGCCGATGATCGATGATAATAAGCAGAGACCGAGCTTTTATGTATTTAAACGAGCTGACCCGGTGTTGTTTGAGCATTTCGTTTCGACATTTGACAAAATGTGGAGAAGTGACGAATATTCTTATTTTACAGAAAGGGACAATGATTCTGAAGAATGAAAGAAAAAGGGGCGTTTGACGCACTGTCCGGCTGCAAAAACAGTGATCTGTCAAAAATATTATCTATGTATCATTCCGGATCAAATGCGTCTTCAAAGCCGGTCTTGCCGGCAAACGGTAAAACCAAAACCGTATATTCGCAGGGAAAAACGGGGCTGTGCTGGCTGTCGTCAGCTTTATTATGCATTTCACTATTTCTGAAAAAAAGAGACGGTATTGAGCTTACAGAAGAAAATGCGTTTTCAAAGAGCTATTTATTTTATTGGGATAAGATCGAGCGAACAGAGCTGTTTCTTTCTTTAATAGATCAAAATATAGCCGATGAACAAAAAATGCGATTTATTCTGAATCATTTGGTCACCGACAGAGGTCAGTGGAACATGGCGGAAAACCTGATCCTGAAATATGGAGTCGTTCCGTATAAAGCAATGCCTGATCCGTTTGATAAAGTGAGTTCTGCCGACCTGAATGCTTCGATCAATAATTTACTTAAGCTGTATGCTTTTAATCTTAGGAACAGGATCGGCGAGACCGAAAAAATTGAAATGAAGAAAAGAATAATGGATACGGTCAGAACAATGCTTGTTCAGCTGACAGGTTCTCCTCCGAACGAGATAGATGTTCCGGAAGTATTTAATTGCAGAGAAAAGCTCTCTCCGCAGGCTTTTTTTCATAAATATGTCAGATTTCCTTTTGACGATCACCTGTGCATTTGCAATTTTGCCCCGGAAAGCAACTTGTTTTACGAAGTGATGCTTGATAATAATATGATAAACGGTATTCCGGAAATCCTTCTGAATCTGTCAGATGAAGATTTTAATTCCGTTGTATCAAAGCAATTGGGAAAATACGGATTTTGCTGGTATACCTGCGACGCTTCAAAAGGGTTCTGTTCGGAAGAAAAAGCTTTTGCGGATCCGGACAGCTATGGTATTTTTTCCGGTCTTTCAAGCTATGATATGGTTAAGAACAGACTTTCTTCACCGAATCACGCTATGGTTTTAGTCGATGACGAGTATTTTAAAGATAGCTGGCTGTTATCGCATAACAGTAAGAGCGGTTTT
>CADCPT010000055.1 GCA_902803385.1 uncultured Ruminococcus sp. | reverse complement strand
GGCAAGAGCAGTTGATAAGCTGTTTCCTGAGCGCACAAAGGATCTGACAAATTCCTATATCATCAATGCAAGACCGATGCTGGGTTCAATCACTCACCACAATTGCGTTCAGACAGTCAAGTATAAGTTTTCGGATGAGGTGAAGCGTATGTCGCTTCCCGAACAGTGTAAAAACCACCGCACAGTTACCGCCGCTCAGGCAAGTCCTGAAGCTGTTCAGAAATCGGTAGCGATCTCTGCCTCCCGAGTTCGTATGTTCAGTCAGATGGCGCCCTCTGCGGAAGCCAAAAAGCAGGCTTACGGGAAAATGATAAACGGCGGAAGGTTCTATTTCACCTATATGGTCAGCTATATCGGTCAGTGGAAGCACAGGATGCTCAGTCCATATATCCGTGAGTTCTGGACGCACGTTCCGAATGCTAACAGTATGCTTACGGAGATCGCCGCTATCAGCGATAACATCTTTCTTTCTGTTCATCAGAATTTCAAGGAACATTCTGTAGTGGAAGCTTTTCTTCAGGAGCTTGAAGATAACGGCATTTCTTATCAGGTAAAGGGACCGGCAAAAGCAGACAACGCTTTATTGCCTGAGCCGACCGCTGATGCATAACGACAGAAAATGTATTCCGGCCGATCATGGAGCAGTAAGCTCCGTGTTGACAGGAACGTTCTTTCACAGCAGATTATGGGTGGCCTCTGGCAGATGATTGACGCTGTGGGAATGTAATATGATTTTTCAGGAGATGGTAAAAATGAAAAAAAGAACGATAAGACTGGCGGCTTTATTTGCAGCAATGGCGGTTTCGGTAAGTATGCTTGCAGGCTGCGCAAAGAACGATGACAAGAAAGAGGACACTTCCTCGGCTTCAGTTGTTTCTACAACTGAAGAAGCATCAAAGGATGAAAGCAAAACAGACGCATCCGCAGAGCTGTATTTCACACAGCAGGAAAAGCGCAAGTCACCTGAATGGGTCACAAAGCTTGACGCTGCAAAGGATGCCGAACAGCTTATCGTTGTGGCAGGCGTAGACAAAACCACCGCTTATGTTACAATGCACGAGAAAAACGCAGACGGAGAGTGGGAGCAGATCATAGCGACTCCTGGCTTTATAGGTCTTGACGGTCTGGGTGCAGGAGATTTTTATTCCTGTCATACACCTGTCGGAACATATACGATCTACAAGGCATTCGGACTTGCGGATGATCCCGGCTGTCAGATGGAATATACAAAAGTTGACGAAAACTATTACTGGTCGGCTGACGAGAGAGAGGGAATGTATTTCAACGAACTGGTCGATATAAGGGAAGTGCCTGATCTGGATCTCACGCGAAGCGAACATATTGCAGATTACGACTACGCTTATCAGTATGTTCTTGATATGGGGTACAACAGGGAATGTATCGTTGACAAGGGCTGTGCATTTTTCTTCCACTCATTCCGCATAAACCGTCCCTATACAGGGGGCTGTGTCGCCGTTCCTGAGAACATTATGAAATTCATCATGCAGCACGTCAAACCCGGATGCAAGATCACCATTGATTCTCTTACGAACTTCGGCGGAGACCTTGACGCATAAAATAATATAAAGAATCATAAATAATCCCGCCGGCAGAACAGGAGACAAAGCCTGTTCTGCCGGCGGGATCGATTTTTTCACGCTCAATGCCGCAAAGTCTGAAGCGATTGCCGGAATAAGATGAGTTTACATGATATTAAGATAATCCGAGATGCCTGTGATTTTGAGTATCTCCATGACCTTGCGGTTTACGTTTATGATGATCATGCCGCCCTTGTCCTTTACCATATCGTTTGCCTTCAGAATAACTCTGAGTGCGGCGGAGCTGACGTATTCTACGCCCGCCAAGTCAAGAGTCAATTTATCGCTGTCCCTGCCGACCTCGTTTATCTTCTGTTCAAATTCGGCAGCCGTAACGTGGTCGATCCTTCCCTCGGGTGCAACGACGGGTGAGCCGTCCTTTTCATAAGTCTTTATCGTCATT
>CADCPT010000054.1 GCA_902803385.1 uncultured Ruminococcus sp. | reverse complement strand
ATGCACAATTATTCGTACAGATTATTGTGCAGATCGTAGATTTTTTGTTTTTTTTGCTCTGTCTACTTGACAGGAGGCAGGTCAAAAGCGTTTCTCTTTTGCAAACCACCCGTTCAACGGTAATGTCATTAAGCTAAGAATATAACAGAAACAATACAGGCGTGTGATCGAGAAAACAAGTCATACGCCTGTATGCTTTGTCAAAAAATAGGCATGACGAAAGGACAGATCAAGGATCTGCCTGAAAAATATTGACAAAAGAGAAGTTTATGATAGCCTGTAATTGAAACCGATGGCTGAATGGCAGCGAGTCTTTCTATCAGCAATACGATCCGGTCTGACAGGGCACTTGTTTCTGGCTATCAGATATTCTAAATTCGAAGGATCTATATGAGCAGAGCGAAAGAACATGATGCAGGCATATATAGCAAGAGCATAATTGATTTTATAACAATATTGATTATATTTATCATCATCTAAAGCGATGTTTTCAGTGATCAGCATAGAAAAGTTATACATGATCAGACTTGCAAATATCTCCTGAATCATGCAGTCCTTCTTCTTGGAATGAAAGGCAATCAGACCGATATGATACTTCAGTTCGCGGAATGAAGTTTCTATTCCCCAGCGCATTTTATAGATTTTTCTGATATCTTCAGCAGAAAACGTATCGTCCCAGAGATTCGTAACGAGCGTTTCATAAAGTCCTTCGGATATCTTGATTCTTATGATTCGGAATCTCATCGGATAAGTATCTTTTGAACCTTTCGGAAGGAAGTCAAATGTAGAAAACGGTGCAAGATAACGATAATTCTCAGGATCAGCCTTCACTTCATTCGTTTGTCTTCTTGTCAGTAAAATATCAGCGGTAAAGTCTGTCTCTTTATCTGCCGGAATATTGAATTTCTGAGCAATTCCTCTTTTTTCCTTGATTCGTATCACATATTTCAAGCCGTTATTTTCAAGATGAGCGATCGTATTGTATGCTTCGTAACCCCTGTCGGCGACGATAATCGAGTTGTGTTTGAGCTTATTCGTCATAAGGATAAGAGCAGAATGCTCATTTTCACTACGGCTATCCTGTAAAACTGCATCCATGTATCTGCGGTTCATAAGGTCGTACAATGCGTTCAGATGCATTAGATTATAACCTTTTGAAAGATCGTTGGAACAGTAATGTGTGCCATAATCATCAGGGAGCGTTGGAATATGGATATCAGAACCGTCAACAGCGTAAAGTCTATAGCCATGAAAGAAGCTGGTCTGAGAAAAGGTCTCATTGAATTTTTTGAATAAATCCTGAAAAGCAGCAGGAAGTATCTTGGCTCGCCGCTGTACCACAGCTGAAACGGATACTGCTTTGGCGTCAAAACTGTAAAAATCCATAAGTTCTTTACCGAGTGTCTGACATCCCATACCGAGAATAAACCTCATTGTTTTGGAGAAAGAAAGTTCGCTTTTACGAATAAAATCCCGTTTTGGATTCACTACATAAGCTGCCGCATTTTTCTCCATATTGCAGATGAGCCTATTCAACTTATTTTTGACAATACTACAGTATTTTTGCACGGTAAAACCTCCAATCAGATGTGTATATCTAATTGGCTGCGCCGCACATTTTGGGCTTTTTGTCAATACTTTTTCTCGAAATTTTACATTTTATTCATAAAAAATAGTCACAAGATCACTTTCTGATCCTGTGACTTTTTGGATTTTCTTAGCTTAATGACATTACGGCTGAGCCGGGAGTTTTCTGTTCCAACAAACAGCCGCCGATGTGTCAAAAGCACACCGGCGGCTGCTCTCTTATAGGATTGGATTATGCTGAATGGTATGTCAGATCAGCCTTGCGATCTTTTTCAGGATCAGCATCACATCATCCTGTGTGATATCTCCGTCTGCGTTATAATCGGCGTTTCGTCTGCCCTGATCGGTTATGATCGCTTCGCTGTCCTCCGCAAGGAATCTTGCAATTAGAACCGCATCGCATACATCAACGCTGTTGTCGCATGTTGCATCACCTAAAAATACTTCTTCACTCAAACTCGCAGTAGTAGTGGTAGT
>CADCPT010000053.1 GCA_902803385.1 uncultured Ruminococcus sp. | reverse complement strand
TAGTAATTAGGCGGTAAGCCGTATTTTATCGGATATTTAGATGATTCAGAGGCTTGTAAAAAAGAAAATAGTTTTTTCACACCCCCTGAAAAACAAAATAATAGCAGGGTAGCAGGCACTGCGCCGGCGCTGGTTGAGTCTTGAATTTCCCGACAGTAAGATGTATAATGTTAATGTGACATACGAATTAAAAAACCAGTCGGAAAGAGGGATGGCAGTGGCGGAAATAGTCAATAAGCATGTAGAGTGCCCTAAATGCAGCCAGCAGTCTTCAACGGATATACTTGTAAGCGGAAATACAGTGCAGGATAAAAGGCTCAGGGAAATGATATTCAGCGAAACCGTGTTCCGCTGGAAATGCAAAAAATGCGGCTTCAGCTCAAAATATCAGCACCCGCTGCTTTATAATGATATAGAGCGGGGCTTTATGGTATACTATATCCCAAAGGTCGAGCGTCTCAGGGTCGCCGATGACAAGCTTGACGCTCAGTACCCCGAGCTTGAAAATGTGATAAAGCGTATCGTCCCCGATGTCAACGCCATGAAGGAAAAAATAATCGTTCTTGAACGCGGACTCAACGATTTTGCCATAGAGCTTACAAAGCTTGCCGTAGCTGATGTTGTTGCTAAGGAAACACAGCATAATGTCTATGCAGGCTACTTTACCGAAATGAGCGAGGAAAACAATTCGATAACCTTTCAGTTTTTTGTCGGAGGAGAAAGACGTTCGTATATACAGACAACAAGACTGGAGGTCTACCGCCGTTCTCTTGACATAGTGCGCAGGTATTTTCCGAAAGCGGACAAGGCCGGGGGATTTCTGAATGTCGGAAGCGAGTGGGCTAAAAATGCACTTGAGGAATATAAGGGAGCTCAGCGTTAGTTTTTTGGAGTGCACCCACGTGCGCCTGCCCTGCGGTGCCGGCGTGCCGCAGGTGTCATATCGCGCTGTCGCTCACTGCCTTCGCTCCGGATCAGCACCCGAAGATTATTGCCGCGGCTATGCATTTTTTACTTTCACTAGATCTAAGTGCGCCGCAAGGCAGGCGCACTTTCTTAGGATGCACGAAAGACTATCGTATAACGATTAATACTTGACTTTTAATGTAAAAAGAGGTATTTTATATAGGGAATAATCAGAAAAAAGGAGTTTTTATATGCTTACACTTGATAAGATATACCATGCCTCGTATGTTCTCAAGGAGGTAGTACGTCCCACCGATATGATAAAGGCATCAAACCTTTCGTCAGACAGCGAGATCTATCTCAAGACCGAGAACCTCCAGATAACAGGTGCCTTCAAGGCAAGAGGCGCATATTATAAGATCTCTCAGCTCACCGCTGAAGAAAAGGAAAAGGGAGTTATCGCATGCTCTGCCGGAAATCATGCACAGGGCGTTGCACTTGCTGCACAGCGCTACGGCATAAAGGCTCAGATCTGCATGCCCAACGGTGCGCCTATCTCCAAAGTGGAAGCTACAAAAAGCTACGGCGCAGAGGCTATCCTTGTCGAAGGTACATATGATGATGCTCACGATAAGGCAGTCGAGCTTCAGAAGGAAACAGGTGCAACCTTCATCCATCCCTTCGATGACGAAATGGTAATTGCCGGTCAGGGAACGATCGGCCTTGAAATACTTGATCAGCTTCCGGATGTTGACGCCGTTATCGTTCCGATCGGCGGCGGAGGACTTATAAGCGGAGTAGCATATGCGATAAAGTCCTTGAATCCTAACGTCAAGGTATACGGCGTTCAGTCTGCCGGTGCGCCTTCGATGTACCTTTCCGTAGCACATAAGCAGATAGAAACCCTGCCGACAGTCAATACTTTCTGCGACGGTATTTCAGTAAAAACTCCGGGTGAGCTTACCTTCGAGCTTTGCAACAAATACGTTGATGAAATAATGACAGTTACTGATGATGAGGTCGCGACTGCTATCCTGACTCTTATGGAAAAGCAGAAGCTTATTTCCGAGGGCGCAGGTGCTGTTTCGGTCGCTGCGGCTCTGTTCGATAAATTCCCGATCAAAGGCAAAAAGGTATGCTGCCTTGTTTCAGGCGGAAATATCGACGTTACTATTCTTTCAAGAGTTATAGACAGAGGTCTTCAGAAGACAGGAAGACTTGCTGAATTTACTATCGCTCTTACCGACAAGCCCGGCGAGCTGATGACCGTTTCCAAGATCATTGCAAAGCTTGGCGCTAATGTTGTTTCCGTAAGTCACGACAGGGCAGATCTCAATACTGATATCAACTCCTGCTACCTCAGGCTTTCTCTTGAAACAAGAAATCATGAGCATATCGAAAAGATAAAGGACGAGCTGATGCGAAAGGGCTACAGGATCGTTCAGTGATAACCGGAGGTATCTATTGATAAAAAAGGGCTTTGTGCAAAGGATGATCGCAGCGGTTTTAGCTGCAGCGCTTGTGATCTGTCTTTCGGGCTGCTGCTTGCCGGATCTTGCTGTTGTCAGCAGATTGCTTGATGACCCGGATTTTCCCGTTATCGAATGGAATGAGGACGATCCGGAGGGATCATTCAGGGAGCTTGGGGAGCATCTTATGCGCCGCGAGCAATATGTCGGCATAAGAGGCGGAGAAGAGCTGGAATGGATGGATGTATGCAGCCGCAATTTCTGGGTGGATACCTTCAGCGTGTCCGGGTCGGATTACAGCAGCTATAAGACCTATGAGTTCTATTATCTTCCGGATGCCGATGAATGTGAAATACAGGCAGGCCTTGCTGAGCTTGAAGCCGACAGCATAATAGCATGTATCCCCGAAGGTGCCGATGATTTTCAGAAGGTGCTGACGATCCATGACGAGCTTATCAGGCGCACCGAATATACGGATTCCGAAGACCAGGAGCATATATATGACCTGTATGGTGCGCTGGTGCTTCATAAGGCCGTTTGTCAGGGTTATACCTTTGCAATGGCTTATATTCTGGATCAGCTCGGGATAAAAAACGGGTTTGTGTGGTCTGAGGATCATATCTGGACATATCTTCCGGATGCACCGGGAGGAGAAAAATATGTTGATGTTACATGGGACGATATAGATGAAAACGACAGCAGCGGAGATCCGTATATCCTGCATAACTGTCTTTTTGTGACTGCTGATGAAATGAGCCGTCTGGAAAAGCACAGCGATGCAGAGGGAGAGCTTTCCGATGAAAGCGGAAGCGGAAATAATTATTATCGCCGTGCCGGAGGATATATCAACAAAGCACAGTGCTTATCTGTGTCGTCTGATGAGATCGCAAGGCAGTATGAACTCGGACGGAACGTTATCGAGCTGCGTTTTGAGGATGAGGCAGATTATGAATATGCCGCTGTCCGCATAGGAGGTCTTTTGAGAGAGTCCGGCTACACCGGAGCATACATCGTGTGGAACGATGACAATATGCAGGTGCTGACGGTCGGACTTAACTGCGAAGAATAGCATACAGCCGGAATTATCCGGATAAATATAAACTGAAAGGAAGAAGAAAAATGTCAGAAAAGGTTTACACAAAAAATGCCCCCGATGCGATCGGCCCCTATTCACAGGCCGTTAAGGTCGGAGGTCTCGTATTCACATCGGGTCAGATCGCTATCAATCCGGCAACGGGCAATGTTGAGGCTGATACGATAGAGGGTCAGACCGAGCAGGTAATGAAGAATCTTAAGGCTGTTCTTGAAGAGGCAGGCTCAGGACTCGACAAGGCTGTAAAAACGGTCTGCTTCCTTGCCGATATGAATGATTTTGCGGTATTCAACGGCATTTACGGTCAGTATTTTACCTCAAAGCCTGCGCGCTCCTGCGTAGCTGTAAAGACGCTTCCCAAAAACGTTCTTTGCGAGGTAGAGGTAATAGCAGAGCTTTGATGTTAAAAGTGCGCCTACCTTGCGGCGCACTTTTATTATAGTGTTTTTTCAGGGGTGGCAGGCGCACCCTCAAAGATCATTCGCCTTTTTCCTCCGGCATAGTAGTGCTGAAAAGCTCGGTTATCCTGTCAACAGAGTTCATTACTCCGTCAAAGCCAAAGGTGTTTTCGTACTTGTAAAATGAATAAAAGCTCCCCATAAGCTGATATGTGATCCTGACGTTTGCATATACATTGTTTTCAAGCTCGGGATATTTTCCGAAGATAAGCTCCTTTATCTGTGTTTCTATCTTTTCCGGAAGCACTGAAAACTGCGAGCCGGAAAACAGGATGTTGATTATGGAACGGTTTGCATAAAAGCCGTTTATAAGCTCATGGCTCGATTTCAGCGGCTTGTAGATCATATCGCTCGGGTCGCTGACATACATGATGATCTTTTTGATAACTTCAAGCTGCAGGGTGTCGGACAGGTCATATATATCCCTGTAATGAAGATAAAACGTTGCCTTGCTGATCTCGGCACGCTCACAAAGCTCCTTGACGGTTATTCGTTCAAGGGGCTTGTTTGTTCTTATGTCCAGAAATGCATTTGTGATGTTGCGAACGGTCTTTTTTTCTCTGATATCCATAGTGTCCTCCTTGTTGATTTTAGAATAGTGTCTTATAATAGACACAAGTACAAAACTGTAGATTGTTTTTCTTTGCATTTGTGTTATATTAATTATAGTACAGTGATAGACACAAGTCAATCAAAACTGATCAAAAATATCAAGGAGGAGCAAACAATGGATTTCTACGGTTTTTACACAGGAGAGATGTTTGATGCTTATGAATGGCTCGGAGCTCATTACACCCCTACGGGCACTACCTTCCGCACATTTGCACCTCAGGCTCAGAAGGTCGAGCTTCTTATCAACGGAAAAGCAGTTGAGATGAACAAGGTATACAATGGTCAGTTCTATGAGATCGTTATTGATGATCTTCCGGAGGGAACGCCGTATGAATACAGGATATACGGCGGCGGAAAGGTCACGGATCACTGCGACCCGTACGGCTATGCTATGGAGCTTCGTCCGGATCACCGTTCGCTGACCTGCGATCTTTCGTCCGTAAAATTTACTGATGCGGAATGGATGAAGCACAGGAGCGATATGAAGAACAAGCCCCTGAATATTTACGAGATGCATGCCGGTTCTTTCAGAAAGCCGGGCGGAAACCCGGACGACTGGTACGATTACGAACAGCTCGGAGCGATGCTTATTCCCTATTTAAAAGAGAACGGCTATAACTATGTTGAATTCCTTCCCCTTTGCGAGCATCCCTGCGATGAAAGCTGGGGATATCAGACAACAGGCTATTTTTCTCCGACCTCGCGCTACGGAAGCCCCGCAAAGCTTAAAAAGCTGATAAACGAGCTGCATAAAAACGGCATAGGAGCTATACTCGATTTCGTTCCCGTGCATTTTGCGGTCGATTCCTATGGTCTGTTCAGGTATGACGGCTCTGCGCTTTATGAATATCCGAATAACGATGTAGGGCTCAGCGAATGGGGAAGCTGTAATTTCATGCATTCACGCGGCGAGGTAAAAAGCCTTTTGCAGTCGTCTGCAAATTTCTGGCTCAGGGAATACCATTTTGACGGTCTCAGAATGGATGCCATAAGCCGAATAATCTTCTGGCAGGGCGATGAAAGAAGAGGCGTTAACGGAAACGCTCTGGATTTTGTCAAGAACATGAATAAAAACCTGAAGGAAAAGAATCCGGGCTGTATGCTTATAGCTGAGGACAGCACAAGCTTCAAGGGCATAACTACGCCTGCGGATAAGGGCGGACTTGGCTTTGACTATAAGTGGGATCTCGGCTGGATGAATGATACGCTTTCTTATTTCGGACTTCCTGCGCAGGAGCGCCACGAAAAGTATCATAAGCTTACATTCTCAATGATGTATTTCGGCGACGAAAACTACCTGCTTCCGCTTTCTCATGACGAAGTGGTTCATATGAAGGGTACTATCGTAAACAAGATGTACGGCAGCGAAGATGAAAAGCTCGCGCAGGCGAAGGCGCTTTATATGTATATGGCCGCTCACCCCGGCAAGAAGCTGAACTTTATGGGCAATGAGCTTGGTCAGCTTCGCGAATGGGACGAAAAAAGAGAGCTTGATTTCTTCCTGCTCGACGACCCGAAGCATAAGGCCTTCAGCGATTATATGAAGGAGCTGAACAGGCTGTATCTAAGCTGCTCTGCATTCAGCGAAATGGATTATGACAGCAAGGGCTTTGAATGGGCAGACTGCAGCGAGGAGCAGAAGCTCATATATGCTATGATACGCCGCAGTGAAAAAGAGACCCTGCTTGCAGTTTTTAATTTCGGGAATGAATATCAGAGGGATTTCAGGCTGAAGCTTGACGGCAGCAAGGCAAAGGAGCTTCTTTGCTCCGACAGACAGTGCTTCGGCGGCTCAACGCCGGATGTCGCGGAGCTTGTTCATGGCTCAGCCGACGGTCTGACGATCGACCTGCCTCAGTATTCGGGGATACTCATAAGACTTTGATTCTAAGAATCTGTTTTTTAAGGGGCTGTGAGATGGATCACAGCTCCTTCGATGTTATAAGTGCGCCCGAAGGAAGCGCTCCCCCTTGTGCTCCTACCTTGCGGCGCACTTTTTATAGTGTTTTTTCAGCAGCCCGGTCGCGCCGAAGGCACGGTCGGGCGGATGGGGCAGTGTTAATGCGACAGCCCCCTCTGAAAAAACAAGTCTTAAAATAGCCCGGTCGTTGCGCAGCAATGGTCGGGCGAACTGGGAACATACAGTTTTACTAAAATCCAAAGGCTTTTATTGTATATTTTGATTTGTTTAAATCAAACAACAGAAGCTTGTTTCTGTTGTACATGTACCCAATAATAATGAATAAACTGTCAAATAATTATATATTTTCAAATAACGAATTTACATTCAGGGAATAATGTTGTAGTATAATTACAAGCGGCACTGCAAAAGTGCCTGACGGTCTGCAGTCGTCCGGAGGTGAAAAAAGAGTAGTACGTTCACAGGCTTTATGTAACAATAACTAAAGAAAGAAGGTAAAAAATGGCTAAAACATCTATTTTCAAGCGTGTTCTCAGCAGTGTTCTTTCCGCAGCATGTGTTGTTTCCGGTATAGCTTTCGCAGGCGCGACTCTTGCAACTCAGAGCGGATTCACCGTAAATGCTGCAACAGCATCAGATCTTCCCGCGTTTTCGTGGGATAATGCAACGGTCTACTTCCTCCTTACCGACCGTTTCTGCAACGGCGATACTACAAACGATAATGCTTACGGCAGACAGGATATCGATGTCGGCGATAAGAGAGCTACTTTCCACGGCGGTGACTTTGCCGGTATCACCAAGAAGATCAACGAGGGCTATTTCAATGATCTCGGTGTAAATGCTATCTGGCTGACCGCTCCTTATGAGCAGATCCACGGATATATCGTCGGCGGCTCAAACTACTACCATTACTCTTACCATGGCTACTACGTTCTCGACTATACCGAGACAGATAAGGCTTACGGTACAGAGCAGGAATTCCAGACCCTTGTTGATACAGCTCACGAGCACGGCATCCGTATCGTAATGGATATCGTTATGAACCATGCAGGCTACAACTCCATGCTGGATATGTATGAATTCAACTACGGTACACTCAAGAGCAACTGGAGAAACTTCTATTTCAATCCCACAAAGGGCGATACAAGCGGATATCATTCAACAGATAATATAGACTATGATTCCAGCTCGGCAGACTGGGGCAGATGGTGGGGAGGCGACTGGGTCCGCGCAGGTCTTCCCGGTTACACAGAAGGCGGCAACAATGACCAGACAAGAACGCTCGAAGGTCTACCCGACTTCAAGACCGAGCAGTCCAAGCAGGTATCTATACCTACCTTCCTTAAGGAAAAATGGCAGAAGAACGGAACATATGATGCAAAGATGGCAAAGTATGGTTCTTCAAACACAGTTACCGGCTACATTTCCACATGGCTTGCCGAGTGGGTAGAAAAATACGGCGTTGACGGTTTCCGCTGCGATACCGCAAAGCATGTTGAATTTGCTTCCTGGAAAGCACTCAAAACAAAGTGCGTTGCCGCTCTCAAGACCTGGAAGGCAAATAACCCCACAAAGAAGCTTGATGACCTCGACTTCTGGATGACAGGTGAATGTTGGGGACATGGCAGCAATAAGGACGGCTACTACACCGACGGCGGCTTTGACTCAATGATCAACTTTGAGACACAGGGCGGCGGTCTACTTGCTGCAGGCAATGTAGCAAACGTTTACAGCGGATATGCAAGCAAGATAAATAACGACGACAGCTTCAACGTTCTCTCCTACATATCCTCGCACGATACCGTGCTTGCAAGAGGCGATCAGTACTATCTCGGCAGCGCATTCCTGCTTCTCCCGGGCGCAGTACAGATCTATTACGGTGATGAGACCTGCAGACCTCTCGTTCCCGGCGTAGCAGTCTCCGGCGACGGTCATGCAGTAAGAAGCGATATGAACTGGAGCAGTATGGATACAAATGTCCTTGCTCACTGGCAGAAGGTCGGTACCTTCCGTAACAACCACCTCTCAGTAGGCGGCGGCCAGAACGTACAGCTCACAGCTTCAAGCGGCATTGCATTCGGCAGGACCTACAGCAAGAACGGCATCACCGATAAGATCGCAGCCGTTATCAATGCAGGCAGCAATGCAAGCGTAACCGTAAATGTCGGCAATATGTGGCCGAACGGCACACAGCTCCACAACTACTATGACGATACATATGCAACAGTAAGCGGCGGCAGCGTTACCTTCAACAGCGGCGCTCACGGCACTATCCTTATCGAAGAGCCTTCAGGCCCCCGCGGTGTTGTTAATGTAACACATATCAACAGCACAGACGGAAAGACTATCAAGACCGAAACACTTTCCGGCGGCATAGGCGAAAGCTATCAGACCTCTGCTCTTTCAATGGAAGGCTTCACGGTTTCCAGAACCGAAGGCAAGACCAGCGGCACATTCACAGAGGCTGACATCAACGTTAAATACTACTATTCATTCGATTCAAGCAACTATGCCTATATCGTTACAAAGTATGTTGACGCTTCCACCAATGCAGAGATCGCAGACAGCGTAACAGAGACAAAGAGAATTGGAACAACCTATACTACCACTGCCGCGACCATCAAGAATTATGAGATCGATACAGTTCCCTCAAATGCAAGCGGCACAGTAAAATCAGGCACAACAACGGTAACATACAAGTACAACTATGTTGAACCGACAAATGTTATCGTTCACTACAAGAATTCAAGCGCAAGCTCCTGGCCGGGCGTATATGTTTACGCATATGACGAAAGATCAGGATCTGCTACTGAGTTTACAGGCGGATGGCCCGGAACGACTATGACAAAGAACGGTGACTGGTATGAGTATTCTCTCGATGCAGATTGGGCTCAGGTCATCTTCAATTCCGGTTCGAATGCAAACAAGGATCCCGCAGGAAACAAAACTCCCGGCTATGTAGCAGAAGGCGAAGTCTGGATCACAGGCGGTGAGGTATATCCCACAGGTAAGGTAACTGTAAAGTATGTCGGCTCCGACGGCAAGACTCTCGGTTCAGAGGTCCTCAAGGGAATGGCTGACGGCACTAACAGCTACACAACATCTGCGAAGACCTTCACCGGCTATACGCTCAGCTCCACACCTTCAAATGCTTCGGGCAAGTACACGGAAGCTCCCATAACGGTAATTTACAACTACACATCTACAAATACGGATATCCCCGTAACCTCCGTAACGCTTTCCAAGACGACCACAAACCTCGTAGTTGGCCACAGCACAACAGTAACAGCTACTGTTTCTCCTTCAAATGCGACCAACCAGACGATCACATGGTCTACCTCAAACTCCTCAGTTGCTACTGTATCAAACGGCAAGATCACAGCTAAGGGTGCAGGTACAGCCACAGTTACAGCTAAGTCCAACAACGGTAAAACAGCTACTGTTACGGTAAAAGTCACAAGCGATTCCGGAGATATCGCAGTAACAGGCATTTCACTTTCAAGAAGCACAGCTAACCTCCTTGTAGGCCACAGCTGCACAGCTACAGCTACCATCACGCCTTCAAACGCTACAGATCAGACTGTGACCTGGACATCCTCCAATACAACTGTCGCTACCGTTTCAAACGGTAAGATCACAGGCAAGAAGGCAGGTACGGCAACTATCACAGCCAAGACCAGCAACGGCAAGACAGCTACCGTAAAGGTAACAGTCAAGTCTGATTCCACAACAGTTGCAGTAACAGGCATCACACTTTCAAGAAGCACAGCTAACCTCCTCGTAGGCCACAGCTGCACAGCTACAGCAACTATCACACCTTCAAATGCAACCAACCAGACAGTTACTTGGACATCCTCCAATACATCTGTTGTTACAGTATCTGCTGGCAAGATCACAGGTAAGGCAGTTGGTACAGCAACGATCACAGCAAAGACCAATAACGGCAAGACCGCAACAGTAAAGGTAACAGTCAAGGCTGATTCCACAACAGTTGCAGTAACAGGCATAACACTTTCAAGAAGCACGGCTAACCTCCTTGTTGGCCGCAGCACAACAGC
>CADCPT010000052.1 GCA_902803385.1 uncultured Ruminococcus sp. | reverse complement strand
GATAACGCCGCATATTAATTGGTATCAGCCACACCCTGCAAATAAACAGAATCATAGTCGTTTTTACGTTCGAGATATTGATGTACAGAACAAAATATGGTAGAATATCAGATAACAGTACAGCAATACCACTAAGGAGATATTTAAACCCCCTTGTGATATATCAGGAGGAAAAATGGAGAATTCATATTTTACAGAAAAAGACTGGAAGCTTTACAGAAGCAGGATAGCCGATTGGCAGGAAGCATATATGGAAAAGCTTTGCAAAGAATATATTAAAATACTTTCCACAGACAGAAATGCCTCTGACCGCTTCTGGGAGCTGCACGACAGGATCAAGGAAGATAAACGCTCAACGAGTGTAATAGTAAGAAATTCCCGCTCCAAAATGGTGGATAATATTTTGGGACTGTTAATGGACGGTGTGATAACAACAGACGATCTCGACGGATTCAGCGACGAGTTTCGGGAAAGAATAGGCTTCGTTATTAAAAATCATCCCGACCATTTCCCGGATAAAAATGATTAATAAGAAAAGGACACCAGAATGGATAAGATATTCTTTTTATTTACAAAAGATTCTTTCCGTGTCGATATAGCGGCACAGAATACAAACAATGAAAATACCGGCAAGTTTGTAAAAGCTCCTTATCAGACCTTTTACAGGCTCGCTTTTTCGGAAAAACCCGATTATTTTGATGCGGCCGGAAATTACATATACCGTATTGCGGAACTATTTTCGGAACAGCTTGCTGCAACACCCGGCATAGAGCTGAGCCGCGAAAAAACCGTACTAACACCCGATGAAGAAACGACAGAGCTGCTCCTTAACAGCGTTCCCTTTGTTATCGGCGCGGAATATGTAACTAAGACATGGATAAAGCGTCAGTACAAACGCTTTCTGGATGTTTTCAAAAAAGAGATAAAGACATACCCCGGAAAGGTATCACTTTATTTTGCCGAAAAGAACTCAAAGCTCCATGTCCCCGAAAGAGTGTTCTTTCATCTGGTAGAAAATAAACAGGGAGATTACCCGTTTGCATTTCTTGCAACCTATGCAACAAAAACAAATAACGGTTCTGTTCGCCATGTTCCGCTGCAATATGCGCTTACTGAATACAAGGGCGAGAAAGCAAAAATACTTGATCTGCTATCCTGCCTTAACAAGGCGGCAGAGGTATCCGAGATCATCGGAGAACTAATGGACAGCGGAGAGCTTTTTCATCCGCTCGGTCTGACGGCAGAGGAGGCATACAGTCTGCTTAAGGATATTCCCGCTCTGGAGGATGTCGGTATCCGCTGCCGCATACCAAACTGGTGGAAAAAGAGATACAGCAGCGTTGCCGTTTCCGTCACAGTCGGTGACGAAAAGCCGAAGCTTATGGGGCTTGATTCAATACTTAGCATGACACCGAGTCTTACTGTCGGCGGTATACCTCTGACTGAGGCTGAAATAAAGGAGCTTCTCAGCCAGACGGAGGGTCTGTCATTTATCAAGGGCAGATGGATCGAGGTCAATCATGCGCAGCTCAACGCATTGCTTGCAGAGCTGAAAAAACAGGAAAACGAGATAACCTTTCTTGATGCACTTCGCGCGGATATACTGCGTACACCGGATGAAAAATCCGATAACGGAGTTGTGATCACAAACGGAAAATGGCTGATGGATTTTCTGAAAGTCCTGAGAGATCCAAAAAAGATAAAAAATGCGCCGCTTCCGGAAAGCTTCTGCGGAGAGCTGCGTCCTTATCAACAAAACGGAAGAAACTGGCTGCTGCAAATGAACAGGATAGGCTTCGGTGCCTGCCTTGCGGATGATATGGGACTTGGAAAGACAGTGCAGATACTCGCATTTTTAGAAAACCTTCGGACGGAAAAGCCCAATGCAAAGGTGCTGCTTATTGTTCCTGCATCGCTTTTGGGGAACTGGAAAAAGGAGAGCGCCAAATTCACGCCTGACATGACAGTTGACGTTCTTTACGGCAAGCACGCAACCGATCTTTCGGAGGTATTCAAAACCTCTTCCGACTTTCTGACTATCACGACATACCGCATGGCTTGTTCGATAGAGAGCCTTTACTACAGAGAATGGGACTGCGTTATACTCGATGAGGCTCAGGCAATCAAAAACCCTGCTACAAAACAGACAAAGCAGATAAAAAAGCTGAAAAGCAGGATGAAAATAGCTCTGACAGGTACACCTATCGAAAACGAGCTTTTCAAT
>CADCPT010000051.1 GCA_902803385.1 uncultured Ruminococcus sp. | reverse complement strand
TTTACCGCCTGTGAGTTTTGTACATAATAAGGCTGCTGATAAGGCTGTGCTGCTGGGCGCGGCTGAACGGGTGCTGCCTGCTGAGTGTTCTGTATCGGCTGAGACTGTACCTCGGACTGAGCGCTTTCCTGTGCAGAACTCTGAGTGGTCTGTGAATCGGAATAAAGGTTTTCATATTGTGTTTCAGTCTCTGTCGTAGGAACAGGCTGTGTTGCGGAAATATCATCCGCAACATAATTTGTGTTTTTATTGAACATCTCTTCGTTTCCCATAATCAATACCTCCGTATGTCAGGTTTTTGTTTTTTGTTTATGATGCTATTATAAACCTATTTTTATTAATATGTGCTACCATTTTGTAAATATAAGCTTAAACATTTTTAAGAAAAGTTCAGATTTACTTATATTTCTAAGGAAGCACTGATTTGATCCAGTGCTCATATCGCGCCGTCAGATTTTTCGTCAGATCGTATCAAATGCGCGCCGTAAACCTGTCGGTTTTCAAGCGAATCTGGTGCAAGACGGCGGAAAAGATGTACCCCAAGGGCACTTCCTACGGATGCAGCGAGACGAGTGCTGAGCCGTCAGGCGTGATTTATTCAGTGGTTCCCTAAATACAAATATGTTTTACACCCAAACCTGAAAAAAGTCAATACCCTCTGATAACACATAGCCATCGTTCGACTGCCCTGCGGAGCACTCGTTTCATAGTTTATTGCGTTTTAAATGTGGCAAGCGCGAAGTCACAGCCGCGGCAATAAGCCTCCGAGTGATAATCCAGAGCGAACGCAGTGAGCGACAGCGCGAATTGACACCGGCGGCACGCCGGAGCTGCAAGGTAGGCGCACCACAAGGGCACTTCCGTCACGCGAGGGCTTTGTTAATGCGCCATCAAGTAACGAAAGTGAAGTCGATACTTCGATTGCCGAAACAGTTGAAAAGAGCATACAACTATGATATTATACTGTAAGGGGGAATCAGAAATGAGATCAAACTTTCATACACATACATATCTGTGTAAGCATGCAAACGGCGCTCCGGTCGATTATGCCCGATCTGCAGCAGACAACGGTATGGATGTACTTGGTTTTTCGGATCATGCTCCGTTTCCCGAAAAGGATTTCGGATATAGAATGGAGTATTCAGAGCTTGAAAAGTATATTTCTGAAACAGATATAGCAAAGAATCAATTCAAAGATAAGCTTAGGATCTACACCGGACTTGAAATAGAATATATACCGAGCTGCGATCAGTATTATCGCTTTCTTAAAGATAAGGATAATGAATTAAGGATGGATTATCTTGTGCTTGGAGAGCATTATTTCGGGTCGGAACCTGAAAAAGTAAAGAATATTGCATTTGTTGACAATTCATCCGATTTTATTGAATACGCAGAATACATTGCCGAAGCCCTTTCAAAACCATATTTCGCTTTTTGTGCTCATCCAGATATAATGTTCAAGCAGCATATTAAGCCGGACAAAAACTCTGAAAAAGCCTGCAGGATAATACTTGATGCTGCAGAAAAATATGACAGTATCCTCGAATTCAATGCGAACGGACTGAGAAGAGGTCTGCAGAAATATCCGGACGGTATTCGATATCCTTACCCATATATTCCATTCTGGGAAGAATTGAAGGGCAGCAGCATACGCGTTATCATAGGTGCAGACAGTCACATTCCCGAACAGGTCTGGGATGCAAGTGTCGAAGAAGCATACAGGATCTGCAAAGAAATGAGATTAAATCTTATAAATAATTTGTTCTGAATGGGTAGGTGCTAATATGAAAAGATCAGGCGGCATCCTGGGTTTTACATCTGCTTTGATCGTATCTGCTTTGATCCTGACGATAAGCGGATGTACATCTGAGAATAATAAAGCTGAAAGCACGCTTCCGGTTTCTTCTGATAATACCTCATATGTTTCCGATAATACTTCTACTTCAGATGTTTCTGATAATACTGAAAGTGATATTGCCTATTCATCTGAAACTGTATCTGAGCTATCAGAGGAAAGTATGAGCCTCGTTCCGACAGAATGGCAGGATGACGGTATTTTTTCAGATCATTATGAACGCGCATATGAGCTTCTCAGCAGTATGACATCTGAACAGAAGGTGGGGCAGATCCTGCTTGCCGGTTGTCCTGAAACAGAAGGCGCTGCAGATGCGTCAAAGTATCATCTCGGAGGCTATGTTCTGTTCGGACGAGATCTTAACGGAAAAACCAAAGAAGAGATAGTCAAGAATTTAGCCTCTTATAATCAGTCTGCTGATATCCCAATGGTGATCGCAGTAGATGAAGAAGGCGGTACAGTAAGCAGGCTCAGCGGAAACTATGAATTGATAAGCCATGAGTTTCTGTCTCCGCGCGAGCTTTTTGAAAGCGGCGGAATAGACCTTATCGAATCTGATACTGTTGAGAAATCTCACATTCTGAGCTCGCTTGGTATCAATGTTAATCTAGCGCCTGTATGCGATATCTGCACCTATAGCGGAGATTTTATGTATGACCGCTCTATCGGACAAAGCCCGCAGATCACTGCTGATTTCGTTTCAGTCTTTGTCAATGCAAGCCAGCGGAATATGGTTTCAGCAACATTGAAGCATTTTCCCGGTTACGGCAGTAATCTTGATACTCATACGGGTATAGCGATAGATAAAAGAACATATGAAACATTTGTTCAGAATGACTTTATTCCTTTCATTGCAGGGATAAAAGCAGGAGCAAATTTTGTTCTTGTTAACCATAATATTGTCAAATGTATGGATGAAAGAAATCCATCTTCGATATCGCCTGAGGTACACAGAGTTCTTCGTGATGAATTGGGTTTTACAGGGGTCGTTATAACCGATGATCTATCAATGGACGGCGTTGGAGCTTATATGGAAGAAGAATACTCAAAATATGTTGCCGCTGTAATTGCCGGAAACGATATGCTGATCGTAAGAGAGTACAAGGTTGCTTATGATGATATTTCCGATGCACTTGAAAAAAACATACTTGATGAAAAACTTCTTGATCATGCAGTTTTCAGGGTTCTTGCATGGAAGCTCTCAAAGGGTCTGATCAGATGAAAAGAATAAACGCTGTTTTTTAGAAGGGGTTGTGAAACTATTCGCAGCCCCTTTGCTGAACCTCATGCGTCCGTAGGAAAGTACCCTTGGGGTGCGCCTACGCAGCGGCGCTTTTTTATAGTGTTTTTTCATGGGTGCCAGGCTCTTCGCGCGTGGCACCCATGAAAAAACAAATTATTAATAGCCCGGTCGCACTGAGATGCGGCCGGGCGGATAGGGCAGGGATAATGCACCTGCCCTTCATTATTCTTTTTAGATTCCCAGTGTCTTTACCATAGACGCGGTCATTTCAGCTGCAGTCTTCCTGGCGTCATCCTCTGTTTTGCCCACTGCGGTGATATAAACCTTGATCTTAGGCTCAGTGCCGGAAGGACGAACTATTGCAGCTCCGCCGCCTTCGAGTGAATAAGAAAGCACATTGGACTTAGGAAGGTCAATTGTTGTTTCTTTTCCGGTCTCCATGCATTTATCTACAGAATTAAGATAATCAGCAGCTTCTGTGACCCTGAAGCCTGCGATATTTGTCGGGTGAGATGCTCTGAGAGAAGACATTATATCAGCCATTTTCTGCATTCCGGCTGAACCGTCAAACTCAAACGCATCTGTCTTATTGATGTAATATCCGAATTCTTTGTAAAGCTCATCCATAACATCGTTGAGGCTCTTGCCCTGCTTGCGATAGAATGCAGCCATTTCGCAGATAAGCATCGAAGCTACAACAGCGTCCTTATCGCGTACATATGTTCCGGCGAGATATCCGTAGCTCTCCTCAAAACCGAATACGTACCTGTTTTCTTCGCCTTTGTTTTCGAGCAGGAGGATCTGTTCGCCTATATACTTAAAACCGGTAAGAACGTTTTTGAGCTCACAGCCGTATTTTTCGCATACTCTGTCAACAAGCTTGCTGGTAACTATAGTCTTGACTGCAACCGGCTTTTCGGGAAGAGTTCCGTTTGCCTTTCTTGATGAAAGAACATAATTGAGAAGCATAATTCCTGTTTCGTTTCCTGTCATAAGTCGGTAGCCGTTATCTGTTTTAACGGCAATACCTACTCTGTCGCTGTCAGGGTCGGTAGCAAGAAGAAGATCAGGCTGAACCTTTTCGCAGAGATCGAGACCGAGTTTCAGAGCTTCTCTTATCTCAGGATTGGGGTAAGGGCAGGTCGTGAAATTTCCGTCAGGCATTTCCTGTTCGGGAACGATAGTGATATCTTCAACTCCGATCTTGTCAAGCACTTTTCTTACAAGCTTGTTTCCTGCACCGTTGAGCGGAGTATAAACGATCTTCAGACCCGACCCCCTGCACACACCCGGATTAACTGATTGTTCCATTACCTTGCCAAGATACTTTTCATAAAGATCATCATCGATCCAAACGATCATGCCGTTGCTTATACCCTCGTCAAAATCCATGGTTTTTATTTCTTCTCCGAAATAACCGAGTTTATCTATCTCAGAGAAAACTGCATCTGCATTTACATCTGTCATCTGACAGCCGTCATTGCCGTAGCACTTATAACCGTTGTATTTTGCTGGGTTATGGCTTGCCGTAACCATTATTCCTGCATCTGTTTTAAGCTCGCGGACTGCATACGATACAACCGGAGTAGGTTCAAGCTCCCTGCTGATATATGCTTTAACACCGTTCGCAGCAAGTACCCTTGCAGCTTCTCTTGCAAACAGATCAGCCTTGATCCTTGAATCATGAGAAATAGCGACAGACGGTGAATCATATTTTGAATTAAGAAAGTTTGCAAGTCCCTGAGTCGCACGGCGTACAGTATAAATGTTCATCCTGTTGCTTCCTGCGCCGATTACACCGCGCAGACCTGCAGTGCCGAATTTAAGCTCTGTGTAGAATCTTTCATATATTTCACTGTCATTATCCTTGATCTCAGACAGCTCTTCTTTAAGCTGCGGATCCTCTGTGGCATTTTCAAGCCATAATTCATAAGCAGCCTTGATATCCATAAAAAAACCTCCTAAATACCATCCCAAAATAAACATAGTACTTTACTTTATGATAGCACATTTTGATTTGTGTTTCAACATTTTGTTTTGAAGAATAACAAATTTTTACTTTGTCTCACTGTATTTTTTTATAATGCTAAAAAAATATTGTAGAATATTAACAATCATATTATCTGACTGACCGAAGTATGATAAAAAAATTGTAAATATTTTACAATTTTACTTGTATTAATTGCAAATATAGGCTACAATATATATCAGGAATAAAAAGAAACGGAGGAATTACATGTCTGAAGAAAAAATATCGGTCGATAGTTTTAAGTCTTTGTCTGATACATCCGATACAGAGGTGGATACGAATCCCGATATAACGGATGATGAAGCTGCATCTCGTGATAACACAGCTCCGGAGGCAGCAGAGTCAGATGCTGTATCTCTTGAGTCAAAAAATATACTTGAGTCAACAGATGAAGACGCTTCCGAGCATTTTACAGGAACAGTACGCAGAAGACCTCTTTTCAGAGCTCCGATAATCATCGCTGCTTGTATATTCTTGTGTACACTTATTGGCTTTGGTGTCTGGAAATGCTTTTTTGACACTACTATAACAGGAGACTGGGCTATAGAAGTTACATCAAATGACGGAGAGAAAAAGCTTTCTTACACATTTTCGTTTGACGATGATCACACCTTTCGCATGAGATCCGGTGGAACCTCTCTTGTCGGGAAATACTATTTTGATAAGAAAAAGAATTCTGACGGAACAGAGGATCCTATTTTCAGCATTTATCTTACTAACCTTGGAAGCAGATATATCTACTCAGACTTTGGCTATAGTTTTGACGGCAATGCATTTACCGGAAGAATACTGAAGCTGACAGATTACAACGGTCTGTTTTTTCCGTCTGATGACAGCAGCAGTGATGAAGAAACAGTCAAATATAAAAAATCAATTACAGATAGTATCGAACGAGATGGTATTACATATTACGTCTGGGATTTTATGAAAACCGATTTTACCAATAAAATAGAGTATTTTGACGATTTCAAGGTCGATACTTCCATTCTCGGTTCCTGGCTATATAAGGAAGAGACCAGCGGATATGCTTATACTCTTACTTTCTATGACGACGGTAGGTTTGAACAGCTCTCGTATGAATCAGAGCTGAACGGTTCGTATAAGTATTCCCAGGATGAAAGCATGATAAGGTATTACAGCCTTGTCGGAGAGCTTGTGGAAACGCCGGTAACGATCAGTATAGACGGCGATACACTTACGTTCAACGGTCTGAAATACACAAAAACGACCGATAAAAACGATTATAAGACCCGCAATAATAATTAACCGTAAAGGAGAATGAACATGCTCAACGATTTCTGGAAACAATTCAAAAGCGGAACAGACATCCGCGGAGTAGCTGTAGAGGGTGCAGGCCACGAGGTCAATATGACTGACAAGGCCGTAACTGCTATGGTAAACGGATTCGTACTCTGGCTTTGCAAAAAAACAGGAAAGACTCCTTCGGAGCTTACTGTCTCTGTCGGCAGAGATTCAAGGATCTCAGGTCCGCACATTCTCGGTATATCTGCTGCAACAATGGCTCAGGCAGGTGCAGATGTACTTGACTGTGACCTTGCTACAACTCCGTCTATGTTTATGACAACTGTAGAGCTTGGCTGTGACGGTGCACTTCAGGTGACTGCAAGCCATCATCCATACTACAGGAATGGTCTCAAGTTCTTCACCAGAGACGGTGGACTCAATGAAGAGGATATAGTTGCAATACTTGAATACGCTCAGAATGGTGAAGCACCTGCAAAGGTAAGGGGCGGCAGACGTATCGACTGTGATTTCATGAGCAGATATGCCATGATGCTGCGTGAAAAGATCAAAAAGGAAGTCAATGATCAGGACGATTACGATCATCCGCTTAAGGGCTTCAGGATCGTAGTAGATGCCGGTAACGGCGCAGGCGGTTTCTTTGCAAAAGATGTTCTTGAGCTTCTCGGTGCTAATATTTCAGGAAGCCAGTTCCTTGATCCCGACGGAAAATTCCCGAATCATATTCCAAATCCTGAGAATGAAGAAGCCATGGCATCAATTTGTGCAGCTGTTAAATCAGCAGGAGCTGATCTCGGTGTTATTTTTGATACTGATGTTGACCGCGGAGGCGCAGTTGATTCTACAGGCAAAGAGATCAACCGCAACAGGCTTGTTGCCCTTGCAGCTGCAATTGCCCTTGAAGGCAATAAAGGCGGTATGATCGTTACCGATTCCATTACCTCAAGCGGACTCAAATCCTTTATTGAAGACGAACTCGGCGGAAAGCATCTCCGTTTTAAGAGAGGCTACAAGAATGTTATCAATGAGGCACTTGCACAGAATGAAAAGGGTGTTAATTGTCCTCTTGCTATTGAGACAAGCGGTCACGCAGCTATGAGGGAGAATTATTTCCTTGATGACGGTGCTTATCTTGTAACAAAGATCATAATAAAGATGGCACAGCTCAGAATGGAAGGCAAAAAACTTGATTCTCTTGTCGAAAAGCTTGCAGAACCAATTGAGAGTAAAGAAATAAGGATCAAGATCACTGAAAAAGATTTCAAGACTTACGGCGAAAAAGTAATAAATGCGCTTACTGAGTACGTAAAAACTGACAAGAGCTATATTGTAGCGGATGATAACTATGAGGGTATCAGAGCTTCCTTCAAAAAGGCTGACGGTGACGGTTGGTTCTTGCTCAGGCTTAGCGTTCACGACCCGATAATGCCGCTTAATATTGAAAGTGACAGCAAGGGCGGCGTTGACAAGATATATAAGAAGATCCTTCCATTCCTTGAAGGATGCGAGGGTCTCGATTCATTTAAAAAGGGTGCAAAGGTGACAGTTGCTGTTGCCGAAAAGAAATCTTCAGCGAAGACAGAACCTAAAAAGTCTGAACCTGCAAAGGCAGAAGCAAAACCTGCTGCTAAGGCAGAACCCAAGAAGGCTGAGCCTGCAAAGGCAGAAGCAAAACCTGCTGCTAAGGCTGAACCCAAAAAGGCTGAGCCTGCAAAGGCAGAAGCAAAACCTGCTGCTAAGGCAGAACCCAAGAAGGCTGAGCCTGCAAAGGCAGA
>CADCPT010000050.1 GCA_902803385.1 uncultured Ruminococcus sp. | reverse complement strand
TATATCGGATATTTAGATGATTCAGAGGCTTGTAAAAAAGAAAATAGTTTTTTCACACCCCCGAATAAAGTGCTATAACGCCCCCGTTCGCCTACCTTGCGGCGAACTTACTTAAACATTGTTTTTTCAGAGGTGCCGGGCGCTTTGCGCCCGGCACCTCTGAAAAAACTAAATAATAATAGCCGGGTCGTGCCGAAGGCGCGGTCTGGCGGTGGTTTGCACGAAACGACATCGCGTTTTGACACCGGCGGCACGCCGGCGCCGCAGGGTAGGCGCACTTTTACAGCATGCGGCTATATGCTTACGACATTCTGCGGCTTTCCGGCAAGGAAAGCCCTGAGATTGTCGGCAGCTATGCCCATCAGACGCTGCCTCGTTTCGACAGGCGCCCAGGCTATGTGCGGAGTGATAATACAGTTTCCGGCTTTCATCAGTATGCAGTCCTCTTCCATAGGCTCAACGCTGAGGGTGTCTATGCAAGCTCCGCCGAGATGGCCGCTTTCAAGCGCATCGAAAAGATCCTTTTCGGACATGACCCCTCCCCTTGCCGTGTTTACAAAAAGAGCGCCGGGTCTCATTCTTTCAAAAGCCGTGCGGTCGAAAAGCCCCTTTGAGTCTTCATTCAGCGGACAGTGGACTGTCACGATATCGCTTAAGGTCAGGAGCTCTTCAAACGTCACCATCTTCACTCCCGGGATGTCTTTTTGGCTGCGGTTATATGCGACCACCTTCATATCAAAGGCAAGAGCTATCCTTGCAACAGCCTGACCGATCGCTCCGAGTCCGACGATGCCGATAGTTTTACCCGAAAGCTCGCGCTGAGGGAATACAAACGGCGAAAAGGTCGGGCTGCGTTTCCACATACCGCGCTTGACGAAATCATCATATTCGGCAGTGTGGCTGAAATGCTCAAGGATCAGCGCAAAGGTATGCTGAGCCACGGCATTTGTGGAATATGAGCCTGCATTACAAACAGTAATACCTTTTTCCCTGCAGTACGGGATATCGATATTATTATAGCCTGTTGCGAAAAGACCGATATAGCGAAGCTTATCGGCAAAACGCAGCGTATAAGGATCAAGCAGGGTCTTGTTGACGAGAACGGCATCGGCGTCGGCAACAGCATCGGCAACATCTTCATATGACAGCAGACCGTAGGAGCTCACTTCACCGAACTCATTAAAAATATCGGCACCGACAATATCATCGACCACTGTCTGAGAATCCGTAAGTACTATTTTCAATTTCAGCACCGCCTTAATCCGTATTTATGTATAGTGTTTTTTCAGGGGTGCCGGTCTCTTCACGCCCGACACCCCTGAAAAAACAAGTTTTAAGCAGCCCGGTCGCACCGAAGGCACGGTCGGTCGGGCGGACGGGCAAGTCAATGGACAGCCCGCAAAAACAGCACTGTTATGCAAGAGCAGAATAACCGAAGCTGTTTACTATAGCCTCTATCTTTTCTCCGTTCTGACAGAAGGGGCATTTGTGCGGCTTGTAGCTCTCGTAATCACCAAGGTCGTTGGGGTCAAAAACGGAGCAAACAGGATGACCGTCACATTCATCAACTGTTGCAAATATAGCAGCGATACCGGCCACGATACCTCCGTAGTACCTTACGGCATCTATAGCGGCAAGAGCGCTTTTTCCGGTGGTTACGGATGCCGCCAGAACAAGAACGTTTTTACCGGAGATCATGGGAACAAGATTGTCGCGGAACATCATCTGACCGCCGGAAATAAACTCCGGTGATATTACATATATCGTCTGATGCGCATTCATATTGAGATAGTGATCCGCAGTAAGAAAACTTGCGATACAAGTTCCCACTACCTCCATTCCGTCGATACAAAGGATGGTATCTATAATGGTACTGGTAGTGTAATTTGAAACAAGCTCCTCAGCAACAGCTTTTGCCTCAGAAAGACGCATTTTTTGAGTTGTAACGTCAATAAAGTAATTTGTATGACTGTGCATGGTCGCGAAATGACCCTTCTTGACTCTCAGATAAACATCCTTATTCTTTGTTCTTATTTTTTGTTCGGTAGCCATGCGCTGCACCTCCGATATCAATATATTTTCACATTCATTTTACAACACTTTAAACAAAAAAGCAAGACTAACTTTACAGGCGCGATGCTCCGGTTCACCTACCTTGCGGCGAACTCATTTAAACAGTATTTTTTCAAAGGGGCTGTCGCATTAACACTGTCCCATCCGCCCGACCGTGCTTCCGGCGCGACCGGGCTATTTTAAGACGTGTTTTTTCAGAGGTGCCGCGGCAATAAGCTTTCAGGTGCTGATTCAGAGCGAACGAAGTGAGCAACTGCGCGATCTGACACCGGCGGCACGCCGGCGCCGCAGGGCAGGCGTGCCCAAATAATGCTCCCCTGCCAGTGCATAAGGTATGGTTGTACAATAAATTGTCGGCTGTATTTTGACAAAATGAAAAATATGTTGTATAATCATAATAATATCACAAAAGGAGGAGAATCAAATGCCGAGAGAAAAGAATCAGAAGATAAAGATCATAAGGATAAATGATATACTGCGAAACGCAAGAGGAGAAGAAAAAGCGATCTATACTGTTGAATTTACCGCTATGCTTGAGGATGAAGGTATTTCATGTGACAGAAGGACTCTTGCCGACAATATCGCAGAGCTTATGAAATACGTAAACGATAATCCCGAATATGACTATCGCATAGTTGAAATGATGAGGGCACATGGAAAATGCTATTTCAGTGAATCGAAGCAAGACAGCGCGCCGAACGGCTTCAGCTACGAGGAGCTTAAATGCCTTATAAACGGGATCAATTCTCTGAGGCTGACGGATCCTGCCGCATCGGAAGCGAGCGGTGATCTGAAAAAGAAGCTGATATCCCTGGCTCCGTCGGATATGCAGGCAAGGCTTGACCAGTATGCCGAGGATGAGAACGATTCTCTGATAGATACCGTCGCCGCAAGGATGCTTATAGATTCGATCAGCTCTTTTACATTTATCAGCAAGGCAAATGCCGATAAGCTAAGCGAGACAGTAATCCGCCTGGCAGACCCTGACGACAGGGAGGAGCTCATACGGGAAAAAGAAAACTCCCTTTACTGCAGGAATACTGACAAGGGCATATCATTTTATGAATTTGATACTATCAACCGGGCATTGTCTGACAACAAAAAGCTCGTATTCAAATACTACAGCTTTGATGAGAATCAGAGCATGGTCTATCACAAAAACGGCGAAGACATAATCGTTGAGCCTGTTCATCTGATACAAAGCGACGATAATTATTATCTCGTCTGCTATTCACAGGAGACCGAATCCGGAACGAAGACATACAGGATCGACAGGATGATCGCTGTCAGAAGCCTTAATGATAAGATAAGCGAAAAAGCCATGAACGCAAAAAACGATGATACGGATTATGCAAGAAGGGTATTCAGAATGTACAGCGGACCAAAGCAGGATGTCACCTTCCGTTTTGATGACAGTCTTATCGGGCATATTTTCGATAAATTCGGTTCCGATGTCGTTATTACCCGTGATGATAACGGGGTATGCACCACAACACAGACTATACAGGTCAGTCCGCCGTTCTGGGGATGGCTTTTCCAGTTCGGAAAAAAGATAAGCATAGCTTATCCGCAGGAGCTTGCGCAGGAATACAGAGAAAAGTGCAGGGAACTTTCCGAAGAGTGAAATAAGGCTTATATGCTTGAAATAATTATTCCGGGCGCACGTTGTATAGTGAAGGGGCTGTCGCATTAACACTGCCCATCCGCCTGGGCTTTTGAGAAGCAAGGTCATTGAAACCCTCTAATATCGCATTGTGGGAACAGTAAGGGCAACCGCTTCCGCTTATTACTCTGTTTTTTATTGAAGCTCGCCATTCGTGTCC
>CADCPT010000049.1 GCA_902803385.1 uncultured Ruminococcus sp. | reverse complement strand
CCAGTCGCTTTGCGCCTGGCACCTCTGAAAAAACTAAATAATAATAGCCAGGTCGTGCCGAAGGCACGGTCTGGCGGTGGTTTGCACGAAACGACAGCGCGAAATGACACCGGCGGCACGACGGCGCCGCAAGGTAGGCGCACGAGGTTTAGCGAAGGGATCATGAAGAGTTTCACAGTCTCGTTACATCATACAAATCATAAAAACAGTTTAATGCATCTAACCGAAGCTATTGATTTTTTGAAAGGCGAGTGGTATAATTTGTCTAACTTAGAAAGAAGGGCAGAACGATAAATGACTTTAAAGGAACTGGGAATAGGAAAAACAGCCGTCGTGACCTCTGTCGGAGGGGAAACGAAGCTGAGACAGCATTTTTTCGATATGGGACTGATACCGAAAACAGAGGTGACTGTCGTAAAGTATGCCCCGCTCGGCGACCCGGTGCAGATAAGACTGCGCGGATACGAACTGACTCTCCGCCTTGACGATGCGGCGAAGATAGGGATAAGAGAACTCACGGAGGACGAAAAAAAGGCACATTCCGCCGAAAAACGCGAAAGAACAAAGGGCGATTCACGTCACCCCGGACTTGGCGAGGAGGGAATATTCCATACAAAAGGCAGCGGCGACCCTCTTCCGAAGGATGCTAAGCTCCGGTATGCGCTTGTGGGCAATCAGAACTGCGGCAAAACGACGCTTTTTAACCAGCTCACCGGCTCCAATCAGCATGTCGGAAATTTCCCCGGTGTTACCGTAGACAGAAAGGACGGCGCGATAAAGGGCTATCCGAATACCGTTGTTACAGACCTGCCGGGGATATATTCTATGAGCCCTTTCAGCAATGAAGAGATAGTTTCGAGGAATTTTGTTCTTGACGATAAACCCACGGCGATAATCAACATAGTTGATGCGACCAATATCGAGCGGAACCTTTATCTTACGATGCAGCTGCTTGAAATGAACATCCCTATGGTAGTTGCACTGAATATAATGGATGAGGTCAATGCAAACGGCGGCTCGGTTGATATCAACGAGCTTGAAAACCTTTTGGGCGTTCCTGTCGTTCCTGTTTCGGCGGCAAAGAATGAGGGCGTTGACGAGCTTACGCGCCATGCCATCCATATCGCGCGCTACAGAGAAAGACCTCAGCGGCAGGATTTCTGCGACCCTGACACTCAGGGCGCTGTTCACCGCTGTCTGCATGCCGTCATACATCTTATCGAAGCAAAGGCAAAGAAGGCCGAAATCCCGGTGCGTTTTGCGGCTTCAAAGCTTGTTGAGGGCGATGAGCTTATCGCTGAAAAGCTGCAGCTTGAAAAAAGCGAGCTGGATATGATAGATTTTGTTGTAAAGGAAATGGAAAAACAGTCCGGTCTGGACAGGAATGCCGCTATAGCGGAAATGCGTTTTTCCTTCATACAGAAGGTATGTGAGCAGACGGTAGTCAAGCCCCGTCAGAGCAGGGAAAGCATAAGGAGCGCAAGGCTTGACAGGATACTTACGGGCAAATGGACTGCTATACCATTCTTCGTGCTCATTATGGGTATCATATCATGGCTTACCTTCGACCTTATCGGCGGAAACCTGCAGAACCTTCTCGAAAGCGGTATAGATATCCTGACAGAGCTTGCAAGGGTAAAAATGCAGGAGGTCGGTGTAAATGATATCCTTACCGCGCTGATAACAGACGGCATATTTGCAGGGGTCGGTTCGGTACTGACCTTTATACCGATAATAATAATCCTGTTTTTCTTCCTTTCAATGCTTGAGGACAGCGGCTATCTTGCCCGTGTTGCGTTTTTTATGGATAAGCTTCTCAGAAAGATAGGCCTGTCCGGCCGCAGCATAGTTCCTATGCTGATAGGCTTCGGCTGTACTGTTCCGGCTGTGATGTCAACGCGCACCCTTCCGAGCGACAGAGACAGAAAAATGACGATACTTCTTACCCCGTTTATGAGCTGCACGGCAAAAATGCCGATATATGCATTCTTTGCCGCCGCGTTTTTCGGCAGCTATGACTGGCTCGTTGTACTGCTGCTTTATGTTTTCGGGATAGTAATGGGAATACTTGCATCTGTGCTTTACAAAAAAACGCTGTTCAGAGGCGAAGCCGTTCCGTTCGTAATGGAGCTGCCGAATTACCGTCTTCCCGGCGCAAAGAACGTTGCAAGGCTTTTGTGGGAAAAGGCAAAGGATTTTCTGCAGCGTGCATTCACCGTCATATTTGTTTCCACGATAATCGTATGGTTTTTGAGGAATTTTGATCTTCACCTGAATATGACCGCAAATTCGCAGGACAGCATCCTTGCAATGATAGCAGGCTTTATCGCACCCGTGTTTGCTCCTGCAGGGCTTGGCAGCTGGGAGATAGTGACGGCTCTCATAAGCGGCTTTCTTGCAAAGGAATCTGTTGTTTCTACTCTTGAGGTACTTTACAGCGGCGGTATCACTTCTGCCATGAGCACGCTTACTGCTGTGTCGCTTCTTGTGTTCAGCCTTCTTTATACGCCTTGCATTGCGGCTGTTGCAGCGGTAAAGAGAGAGCTCGGGCTGAAATGGGCGCTTGTGATGGTAGTGTGGCAGTGCGCGGTGGCATGGGTGATGTCTGCTCTGGTATTTCTTGCTGGAAGCTTTATGGGACTATGATCCGGAAAAGGTGATAATATGAATCCTATTGATATAATTCTCAGTCTGGTCATTGCTGTTCTTTTTGTTCTGTGCATCGTTAAAATCATACGTGACAGAAAAAAAGCCAGCTGCTCCTGCGGCTGTGAGGGCTGCACAGGGCAGTGCTCAGGCTGCAGGCAGAACCGATGATAGTGCTTTTAAATTAGTGATCAGTAATTAGAAATGAGGAATTGTTGTTCGCTTTGGCTGCACCGGAGCGAAAAAAAGCTTTGTGCAAACCACCGCCAGACCGTGCCTTCGGCACGACCTGGCTATTATTATTTAGTTTTTTCAGAGGTGCCAGGCGCAAAGCGACTGG
>CADCPT010000048.1 GCA_902803385.1 uncultured Ruminococcus sp. | reverse complement strand
GACCGTGCCTCCGGCGCGACCGGGCTGCTAAAAATTTGTTTTTTCAGGGGTGCCAGGCGCTTCGCGCCTGGCACCCCTGAAAAAACACTAAATATCAGTGCGGCGCATAAAGACAAATTATTCACGCTGTGCGGACTATAATCTATGCATCGGCAAAAAGGAGATGATCCACCTGCAAAGAACGATATACATTGATGTTCTCTTCTGCGTAAACTTTATTATCGACTATATCATCCTGCTGACCGTCAGGAGATTTATGAATATCAGAACAGGCAGGCTCCGTCTTTTGCTCGGCGCCGCTGTCGGCGGTATTTCCTCCTTTGTGATACTCCTGCCTGCGCTTCCGTCCGGTCTTTCCCTGATTTTCAGCCTTGCCTTTGCCTGCTTTGTGGTGGGCGCTGCCTTCGCCCCTCTTTCCGCAAGGCTGTTTCTGAAGACCTCAGGGGCTTTTTTTCTTATAAGCTTCGGATACAGCGGGATAATGCTTGCAGTACTGATGCTTTTTTCTCCCGAAGCCCTTGTGGTCAGGAATACGAGCGTATATATAGACATCTCCCCCACCGTTCTTATAATAACAACGGTGATCTGCTATGTTATCATGCGCACTGTTCTGAGGATAATCGGCAGCAGAGATAAAGCCGGAACAAGATGCACTCTCATTATCAGCGACTGCGGAAAAACAGCTGAATGCGAGGCGCTTATTGATACCGGGAGCAGTCTTTGTGAGCCGTTTTCAGGAATACCTGTTATAGTAGCGGCTGAGGATGTTCTTCCGGAAACAAGGGATAAAAAATACAGACTGGTACCGTTTTCATCGGTCGGCGGTGACGGACTTCTGAAAGCATACAGACCTGAGAGGATAAGCATCGTTAAAGAAGGTGAAAAAAGAAGCATAGACGCATTTATCGCAGTTTTCGCAGGAGAGCTGAAGAGCGGAGTCAAGGCGGTGATACCTGCCTGCGCCGTATCATAGAAAGGAGCATGCACAATGGAAAAGCTTAAAAGCGCGGCAAAAAAACTTGCGGATTCATTCACAGCCATCCACATAAGGATAATGGGGCGTGACGGGCTTTACTACATAAACGGGCCGGAGACCCTGCCCCCGCCTCTGAAAGCCGAGGAAGAGGCCGAGCTTCTGAGGAAAACAGCAGCCGGAGACGAAAGTGCCCGTGAGCCTCTTATCGTACACAATCTCAGGCTTGTAGTATACATCGCCAAAAAGTTTGACAGCACAGGAGTGAACGTTGAGGACCTCATCTCTATCGGAACTATAGGGCTGATAAAGGCAGTGAACACCTTCCGCATGGAAAAAGGCATAAAGCTTGCCACCTATGCTTCAAGATGTATAGAGAATGAGATACTTATGTTCCTGAGAAAAAGCTCTCAGCAGAAAAACGAGGTATCCATTGATGAACCCCTGAATACAGATTACGACGGCAACGAGCTTCTGATAGCGGACATTCTCGGCAGCGACAGCGATTCCGTAAATATCCGCATAGAACGGGAATCGGAGGAAAGTCAGCTTTTAGAGGCTGTTTCGCGCCTTTCCGAAAGAGAGCTTTCCATAATGGAGCTGCGCTTCGGTCTGGGCGGCAAAAAGCCTCACACGCAAAAGGAGGTCGCAGACCGGCTCGGAATATCGCAGTCATATATTTCAAGGCTTGAAAAGAAGATAATAAAGCGTCTGCGCAGCGAGATCAGCGAGGACAGCCGCACCGCATAACGTCTGTTGTGCCCTGCGGCGCACTTTTTTATAGTGTTTTTTCAGGGGTGCCGGGCGCTTCGCGCCCGGCACCCCTGAAAAAACAAAATTTTAGCAGCCCGGTCGCGCCGAAGGCACGGTCTGGCGGTAGTTATACTGTTTAAGTGAGTGCGCCGCAGGGCAGGCGCATAGCGGCGGCGTGCAGTGAAAGAAAAATCTGATTACGTGCTTGAATATGAACGGAATATATAGTATACTTTAAGCTGGTATATCCAATAAATGATCAGGAGGAAAAAACTATGAATAAGCTTCTTGAAGTTCTTGAAAAAAACTCTGACTTTTCCGTCACAGAGCTTGCGGCTATGACCGGAATGGCAGAAACAGAGGTCAGAGAAAAAATAAACGAATATAAGGAAATGGGAGTCATCAGGGGAACAAAGACCCTTATCGACTGGGATAAGCTTTCCGACGCCGGAGTTCGCGCTATAATCGAGCTGAAGGTAACTCCGAAGCCCGAAACCGGCTTTGACGATATAGCAAATATCGTAATGTCCTACGATAACGTTGAAAGCGTATATCTTGCTGCATCAAACAGCTATGACCTTATTGCTCTTGTAAGGGGCTCTACTATTCAGGAGATCGCCGAATTTGTTGCAAGAAGGCTTTCTACCCTTGATTCCGTTATAGGCACAGCAACGAACTTCGTTCTTACCACCTACAAAAAAGGCGGAGAGGTCTTCTATAACGGAGAAGAACAGACAGAGCAAAGGAGTATGATTCTCTGATGGACTATTCAAAAATGCTGAATCCGAGGATAGCAGAGCTCAAGCCCTCAGGTATCCGACGGTTCTTCGATATTGCAAACGAAATGGATCATGTAATATCCCTCAGCATAGGCGAGCCGGATTTCACAACGCCCTGGCATGTGCGCCAGGAGGGGATCGAATCCCTTCGCCGCGGCAAGACTTGGTATTCCCCGAACCGCGGCTTTGCCGAGCTGCGCTCACAGATATCCAATTATTTTGCGCGCCGCTTTGATGTTGAATATGATCCCGACACCGAGATAGTTGTTACCGTGGGCGGTTCCGAAGCGATCGACCTCTGCATACGTTCCCTTGTTGCTGAGGGCGATGAGGTGCTTATCCCCCAGCCCTCCTTTGTATGCTACGAGCCTATGACGATAATGGCAGGCGGCGTTCCGGTAATAATACGCACAAGATCCGAAAATGAATTCCGTCTGACAGCAGAGGAGCTTGAAGCGGCTATAACCCCGAAAACAAAGCTTCTTATCCTTCCCTTCCCCAATAATCCGACGGGAGCAGTTATGAGAAGAGAGCACCTTGAAGCGATAGCAGGTGTAATAGAAAAGCACGATATAATGGTGCTTTCCGATGAGATATACAGCGAGCTCACCTACGGCAAGGAAAGACATGTTTCCTTTGCCTCCATCAAGGGTATGAAGGAAAGGACCGTTGTTGTGAACGGTTTTTCAAAGGCATATGCAATGACAGGCTGGCGTCTCGGATACGCTCTCGGCCCTGAGCCTGTTATAACGCAGATGACAAAGCTTCACCAGTATGCGATAATGAGTGCGCCGACAACATCTCAGTATGCAGCCATCGAAGCACTGAAGCACGGCGACAGCGACATAGAGCGCATGCGCGAGGAATATGATATGAGAAGACGTCTTATAGTTGACGGCTTCTGCAGGATGGGTCTGCAGTGCTTTGAGCCGGAGGGCGCATTCTATGTATTCCCGAGCATAAAAGCATCGGGTCTTACATCAGAGGATTTCTGCGAAAAGCTCATATATGCGCAGAAGGTAGCTATCGTTCCCGGAACGGCATTCGGCGAATGCGGCGAAGGCTTTGCGCGTGTTTCGTATTCATATTCTCTCAATCACATAAAGGAAGCTCTCAGAAGGATAGAAATATTCCTCGGCGAGCTATAAGTAATAAAAAATACAGAAAGGCAGATAAAAATGCGGCTTACAGTATCGGCACCGGCAAAGATAAATCTGTTTCTCGATATCACCGGCAAAAGAAACGACGGTTATCACCTTCTCAGCACCGTTATGCAGGCTGTTACGCTTTGCGATGATGTTACCGTTATCACCGATGAAGACGGCAGCGGGATAAAAGTCACCTGCAGCGACAGCGAGATACCCTGCGACAGCAGCAATACCGCATACAGAGCGGCTGAGGAATTCTTTGCCGCAACAGGTATCAAAGAGCAGGGCGTAACGATAAAGATCAAAAAGCGCATACCCTCAGGCGCCGGAATGGCGGGCGGCAGCACAGACGCTGCAGCGGTGCTTTTTGCGCTGAACGAGATCTTTGAAACAAGTCTTGAAACTCAGGAGCTTGCAGATATTGCCGAAAAAATAGGAGCGGATGTTCCCTTCTGCGTATGCGGCGGAACTATGAACTGCTCCGGTATCGGAAATATAATGAGTCCTCTGCCGGATATGCCCGAATGCAGCATTGTTGTAGTCAAACCCGAATTCAAGATATCTACCGCCGAAGCATACCGCAGATCAGATGAGCTCGGCTACGAAAATCCGAAAAAGTCGGACGCGCTCATAAGCGGCATATGCAACGGTAGAGTCAGGACCGTTGCCGAAAACCTTTATAACAGGTTTGAGGATATAACCGGCAGCGATGAGATAGAGAGCATCAAAAAAGCTCTGACCGACTACGGTGCATGCGGGGCAATAATGACAGGCAGCGGCTCTGCCGTTTTCGGTCTGTTTGAAGATGAGGATGAGGCTCAGGACTGCACTAAGGAAATGAAGAGCAAATATGATCTTGTATACCTTTGTTCTCCCTGCAATCATGGTCCCAAGGAGATAACCGGCGGAAAACTGTTTTCTATTTTCGGCGACGACAGATGATCTATCCGAAAAGCGATGCTATCTCCTCGAACCATTCAACTATTTTAAGCCTTACGGTATATCGGTCGCTTCCGGTAACGATATCAGTTTCCTCTTCTCCGAGAGCAGAAGAGATATCCGCACTTGACGACCCTACGCATACCGCAGGATAGAGCACGCACCACCAGTTATGGCCCTTCCCTTCGCCCAATACTATCCTGAGTGCGTCGTATTTCCCGGCAGGGAGGGTAAAATCATCATACACCCTTGTATCGAATGTCATATTCGTGACATATGCTTCTATCGGGTAGGAGCCGCCGCAGCTGTCGGCGGCTTTTTTTGCTGCCTGCTTTATCTGATCAATATTTTCCTGCGCTGCCCGTATGCTTTCTTCCTTAGTGCTGCAGTTTTCAAATATAGGTCTTGTATATTCAAGTATTTCATCCCGTACCCTGAGCTTCTGCTGCTGGTCTTCGGGGCTGTCTGAATTGGCGATTATATGCAGCCGGAAAACGCTGTCCTCTATTTTTTCACAGTTTTTATAAAAGCCTGCAAGGGAAACAAGGCAGCTGATAATAGCAGCGCAGCAGAATGCACGGAAGATCAGTTTCATAAAAGCAACTCCGTTCAATAATGATTTCATAATGATGATTGCCGGAAACAGAGGAAACTATTCATTGATAAAACAGTTTTTTCAGAAGTGACCGCGCTGTCGTTTCATACAAACCACCGCCCGACCGCTGCTGAGCAGCGACCGGGCTGTTTTAAGACTTGTTTTTTCAGAGGTGGCGCGAGCAAAGCTCGCGCCACCTCTGAAAAAACACTATAAAAGTGCGCCGCAAGGTAGGCGCACGTGGTTGGTTTCAGGGGCTGCGAATAATTTCACAGCCCCTTGAAAAAACCAAATAAAAGTAGCCGGGTCGCTGCGCAGCGGCGGCTTC
>CADCPT010000047.1 GCA_902803385.1 uncultured Ruminococcus sp. | reverse complement strand
TAACCACTGCTATAGAGCTTAAAGCCAAAAGCTTCACCTACTCCGCCGGTCCGGATACCTTCCTCAAAGAATAATACTCTCTTGAAACTCCGTGCAGCTGCAACAGATTCCTCAGGGATAGGTTTGATGATATTAAGCTTTAGTATATTAACATTCACACCGTTTTCTTCAAGTTTGTTTTTGGCAAGACAAGCATGTGAAAAAAGTCGACCGTAGGTAACAATAAGAATATCGGATGGTTTATCTGCTATGAATGTAAACTCCTCACCTTTATACTCATAGTTCTCCGGAATAAACAGTTCTCCCCCGCGTGGATAACGGACAACTGCAACGTCGGGCGTATTATACACTGCAGTATATAACATATCTTTTAGTTCATCAAAAGAAGCGGGTGTGAATATTGTAACATTTGGGATAGTATTAAGAAAAGCAACATCAAAGATTCCCTGATGTGTTTCACCGTCTTCTCCGACAATACCTGCACGGTCAACTGCAATAACAACATGAAGATGCTGTAAGGCTGCATCATGGAGTATTTCGTCATAAGCGCGCTGCAAGAAAGTTGAATAAACTGCAAAAACCGGAAGTGCATCTCCGGCTGCAAGACCTGATGCAAATGTCACGGCATGCTCTTCTGCAATACCGACATCAAAGAATCTTGTTTTGTATTTTTTTGCAAAGGTGCTCAGACCTGTACCCATTGCCATCGCAGCCGTAATGGCACATATGTTTTTATCGCTTTTGGCACTGCTGCACATGAATTCTCCGAAAACATCAGAGTATCCTTTTGAAGAGCTTTTGGGCTCACCGGTCTCGACATCAAATGCTGAAATACCATGGAACACCTTGGGATCTTTTTCGGCAAACTCATATCCCTTGCCCTTTTTCGTGCAAACATGCAACAGAACGGGCCCCCTTGAGAGCTTAGCGGCTCTCATAGCAGTCTGGAGTTCGTTTATATTATGTCCGTCCAGAGGACCATAATAATTGAAGCCAAGCTGTTCAAACATTGTTTTCTGATGACCGAAGAAATTCAGTCTGAGCCAGTTCTTGAAACCACTGATGCCTCGAACAAGTGTCTGTCCGAAGCCAGGTATTTTGTCAAGTCTGCTGTGAACTCTGGATTTGGCATTAAGATATGAGGGACGCATCCGGATGTGTGTAAGATATCTTGCCATCGATCCGACGTTTTTTGAAATAGACATCTTATTGTCATTAAGAATGACAATAAGGTTTTCTTTTGTACGTCCTGCGTTGTTAAGTCCTTCCAGTGCAAGACCCCCTGAAAGTGCACCGTCACCAATAACAGCGATCGTATAGTATTTTTCGCCGATTATTGAGCCTGCATCTGCAATGCCGAGAGCCGCCGAAACGGATGTTGAGCTGTGTCCTGTATCAAATGCATCAAACTGACTTTCATTACGCTTTGGAAATCCGGACAAACCGCCTTCACGTCGTATAGTACTTATCTCCGTGAGCCTTCCGGTAAGTATTTTATGTGCATAGCTCTGATGACCGACATCCCATACTATCTTATCCTTAGGACAATTAAAAACAGTATGTAACGCGATTGTAAGCTCAACAACACCCAGATTTGAGGCAAGATGCCCTCCGTTTTGTGAGACAGTTTCCACTATTTTCTCGCGGATCTCGCCGGATAGTGTTTCGAGTTCTATTGCAGACAGCTTTTTCAGATCTGACGGACTTGAAATTCCGTTTAATATGCTGTCTTCTGACATTTTATTTTACCCCAATCATTTTAGTCTTAATCATAGCTGAATCATAATAATACACAATTATTACTTATCTCTGTTAAGCAGGTAATATGCGAAATCTTCAAGAACCTTTGTATCACCGTCAAAGGCGGAAAGACTATTGACAGCTTTTTCAGTAAGCTCCTTGCTTATTCTACGACATTCATCTATACCAAGTAAAGCTACATATGTAGACTTATCATTTTCATTGTCAGAACCGACAGGCTTTCCGAGAAGCTCAGTGCTTGATGTAACATCAAGGATATCATCAATTATCTGAAAAGCAAGACCGATATTTTCAGCATATTCAGTGGCAGCTTCAATTTTAGTTTCGTCTGCACCGGCGCTTATACATCCGAGCTGACAAGCTGCGACCATGAGAGCTCCTGTTTTTTTGATATCCATTATTTTAAGACTATCTGCTCCGACAGACTTTCCTTCGTTTTCAAGGTCTATCATCTGACCGCCGAGCATACCGTCTGCGCCTGAGTATTCTGCAAGCACTCTAACAGCTTTGGCACATTTTTCAGCTCCGTTCAAAGCAAGAGCTCTGTCACTGACAAGCGTCCCGAATGCATGCGTCAGCAGACCATTGCCTGCAAGCAGAGCCGTAGCTTCGCCATAAACCTTATGGTTAGTGGGCTTACCTCTCCTGAGATCATCATTATCCATACAAGGCAGATCATCGTGTATCAGTGAATATGTATGTATCATTTCAATCGCACACGCAAACGGAATAACAGCATCTTCGCTTCCGCCGCAAATCTTGGCAAATTCTGCAGCAAGCATGGGCCTTACTCTTTTGCCGCCTGCTGTAAGGCTGTATGACATAGAAGAAATAAGTGTTTTTACATTTTCATTTTCACTTTCCGGCAAAAAAGAAACAAGTTCTTTTTCTATTCTTTCTGAGAAATCAGACATGGTTCATTCCTCCTTGTTTTCTGCTTCTGATATATCTATTATTTTTTGTTCGGCTTTTTTAAGAGCATCATAACACAAAGCAGTAAGCTTCGTACCTTCTTCAAACAGCTTCATAGATTCTTCAAGAGAAACATTGCCATTTTCAAGTAAATCAACTATCTCTTCAAGTCTTTGCATCGACTTTTCAAAATTGACTTTTTTATTCATTGTCAGATATTTTCCTTTCTATAAGACAGCCAAGCTTTCCGTCAGAGAGAGTCAGATCGATAGTCTCACCTATCTCCGTATCATTTACGGATGTAATGCATCCATTCTTATCGGTAATAAGAGCGTAACCACGGGATAATACTCTTAACGGACTGAGTGCATCGAGTCTGGAAGCACAATTAGAAAGCTTTGATCTGTTACGCTCTACAGAAAATGAATATGCTGCATTCAGTCTTGATGATATGCTGTCAAGCCTTAACTGCCTGTTATGAATGGTTTCCAAAGGAGAATGATAAGCCAAAGCCTTGGATATCATTTCAAGCTTGTTTTTTTCATTGTCAATGCGATCATTAAGAAGATCTGTCAATAACTGCTGATATGCTTTTACTAATCTCTCAGGCTCTCCTGCTTCGGGAGATACTCTTTCAGCTGCCGCAGAAGGAGTAGAAGCTCTCAGATCAGATACAAAATCGCATATGGTAAAATCGGTCTCATGACCCACACCTGATACAACAGGTATATGACAGTCATAGATCGCCCTCGCAAGTGACTCGTCGTTAAAAGCCCACAGATCTTCAACAGAGCCTCCGCCTCTTCCGATAATGATCACATCACAAAGATCGCCTGAATCAAATCTTCTGATTGCTTCAGTCAAAGACTGAGCAGCACCCTCACCCTGTACAAGAACGGGACAAAAAACTACTTCTGCATAAGGATATCGTCTTCCGAGAATACGGAGTATATCCTGAACAGCAGCACCTGTGGGTGAAGTTATCACTCCGATCCTTTCGGGAAACAAAGGTAACGGTTTTTTATGCTCGTCAGCAAAAAGCCCTTCCGCTTCAAGCTTCTTTTTTAACTGTTCAAATGCAATACTGAGCGTTCCGGCGCCGTCCGGCTGCATTTCCTCGATATAAAACTGATACTGACCGGTCTGAGTATATGTCGAGACACGTCCCCTTACAATAACAGTCATTCCGTTTTCCGGACGAAAACTAAGACGTTTTGCAAAATCGGAAAACATAACGGCCTTTATAACCGTTTTTTCTTCTTTGAGAGATAAGTATAAATGGCCTGAGCTATAGTGATCGGTAAAATTTGAGATCTCACCTCTGAGATATACAGAGCGAAGATTTTTATCGCTGTCGAACAGAGTTTTTATATAAAAGTTTAATTGACTAACCGTCAGTACAGTCATTATATCAATCCAATCTTAATTGAACCGGGTCAGTGACTCCTGGGAGTTCAAGCCCGAGGTGAAGACATCCGGATTTTGTTATACAGCGTCCTCTGGGGGTTCTGTTCAGAAAACCGATCTGCATAAGGTATGGTTCGATCACATCTTCAATAGTGATCGCTTCTTCGCCAATAGCGGCAGCAAGAGTTTCCAATCCGACAGGACCGCCTTTATAGAACTGAACGATAGCTGTAAGCATTCTTCTGTCATTGGCATCAAGGCCAAGCTCATCTATTTCAAGACGTTCAAGTGCTATTCTTGCAGTTTCAAGCGTAATTACACCGTCTGACATGACCTGTGCAAAATCCCTTACTCGTTTCAGCATACGGTTTGCTATACGCGGGGTTCCTCTTGATCTTGAAGCTATTTCGAGGGCACCGTCATATTCAACAGGTATATTAAGAATTGAAGCGCTTCTTGTAACTATTTTAGCAAGCTCCTCAGGAGAATAAAGCTCGAGTCTCAAAGAAACACCAAATCGGTCTCGGAGAGGTGCAGTAAGCTGTCCTGCACGTGTTGTGGCACCGACAAGAGTAAAATGTGGAAGCGGAAGATGGTATGAAGCAGCCATCTGTCCCTTTCCTGTCACAATATCTATTGCAAAATCTTCCATTGCAGGATATAGTATCTCTTCAACGGCTCTCGATATCCTGTGTATTTCATCTATGAACAGAACATCGCCTTCATTAAGATTTGTAAGTATAGCGGCAAGATCACCGGGCTTTTCGATTGCCGGACCGGAGGTGATCCTGAGATTCACACCCAGCTCATTGGCTATAATACCCGATAGTGTCGTCTTACCGAGACCCGGAGGTCCGTAGAGAAGAACATGATCCAGTGTTTCTCCTCTGCGTTTGGCAGCTTCAATAAAAACTGAAAGGTTTTCTTTTGCTTTATCCTGGCCTATATAATCATTGAGTGTACGCGGTCTAAGAGGATTATCGCTGTCCGAATCACCCATGATCTCGGTCGGAGAAACGATCCTGTTTTCAAAATCAAACTCTTCCATTGCGATTCCTTTCCGTTATTTTTTGCCTATTGCTTTTAATGTTGCACTGATAATAGCTTCAACAGATAGCTCCGGATCAATACTCTTCATAAAAGGCGTTACCTCGTCGGGTGAATAGCCGAGCACCGCAAGAGCTTCGATAGCCTTTGATGTGTTATCGTAAGCAAAAGTTGACACTGCACTGACTGGACTTACCTCTATCTGTGAAGCCGCAGGAGACATTTTCTTGATTTTATCTTTTAATTCAAGCACTATTCTTTGTGCAAGCTTATTTCCTACTCCGCTTGCCTTCGTAAGTGTTTTACTGTCTGATGTAGAAACAGCAAGTGCCAGCTTTTCAGGGCTGAGCTCCGAAAGTATAGCAATAGCGACCTTTGCTCCGACACCGCTGACAGATGTGAGCAAGCGAAAACAATTCAATTCACTCCTGTCTGCAAAGCCGCAAAGCTCAACAGCGTCTTCTCTTACTACCATGTGTGTATATAGAAGAGCTTTTTCGCCAAGCTTTGGAAGACGCGAAAGCGTATTCATTGTTGTATGGCATTTATAACCGACCCCGGCACATTCAATAACAACTAAATTAGGCTCGGTAAGGATAATTGTTCCGTTAAGACTGTAGATCATAATTATATTCCTTATTTCAGACCGTGATACTCTTTTTCAACAAAACAGATTTCTTCAATACTGCGGATCTTTTTTTCCGACATATCAACTTTTATGACCCAAGGCATATAGTTGATCGTTCTCATAAAATCATCGAATCCGAATTCATTATTATAATAATTGATAAATGCGCAAAATGCTGTTCCATGAGTTCCGACAAGAACAGTTCCGTACGGATTATCTCTTACAATATCCCTTATAGCTGAAACATAACGTTCCTGAACATCTGAAATCGATTCTCCGCCGGGCTCATGAAATGAATGGTCCTCCCAACGTTTTCTGAACATATCAGCATTATTAGCACATTCTCCGTGATCTCTTTCACGAAGACGTTCATCTTTAACTATACTAAGACCATGAGAATCAACGATCGGGCTGATTGTCTGAATAGCTCTCTTATAAGGACTGCAGTAAGCAGCGTCGAGCTTGACGTCATCAAGCACACGTGAAGCTTCATATCTGTCCATAAAACCCTCTTCGGACAGCTCAAATGTATAATCATCCTTACCTGATTTGTAATCAGGCTGGGCATGTCTTACAAAATATATTATCATATTTTCGTTCCTCCGCTGAAATATCCATCAGTCCTGATCGTATTATGACTGTTGAGTATGTTTTTAAGCTTTGTTCCTAAACACTGAGCGTGACAAATCGCCATAGCAAGAGCATCTGCGGTATCATCTGGTCTGGGAATGGAGTCGAGCTTCAGCAGCCTTCTGGTCATCTCCATCACCTGTGTTTTTTTTGCCTGCCCGTAACCTGTAACAGCGACCTTCACCTGCAAGGGCGTATACTCAGTAATAGAAATATTATTCATCTGAGCAGCTAAAAGAATGACCCCTCTTGCCTCAGCAACGCTGATGGCAGTTTTCTGATTATTCTGAAAATACAGTTTTTCAATTGCCATACAGTCCGGATCGTCACGGATAATGACAGAAACAAGTTCGTTATAGATATATTGAAGCCTCATCGGAAAAGGCATTTCAGCATCAGTAGTTATGGCACCGTAATCTAAGGGAAAATATTTACCGGCACTATATTCGATGATGCCGTAACCCACTATAGCATAACCGGGATCTATTCCAATAATTCTCATTATTTTTCCTCTGTACTATATTATCATCTTGCATATACATTGTATATTATATCACTAATATACATTTTTTTCAACAGATTTCGTGTAATTTAAAAAAATAGTAGCCCGGTCGCGCAGGAGGCACGGTCGGGCACATGGAAAGTCACATTACGGTTTATACAGAAATGGCATCAGTCGCCAGATTATAATCTTCATTTTCAGGTCTGACGGAGTATCGGATGAATAATCAATATATCTGTCATAATCCTTAAGCGTAAGCTGTTTTTTTATTGCAGCGGCAGTAAAACCGGCAGTGAGAAGCTTATCAACGCAATTCATTGCTACAGCAGGAAGCTTTATGTATCTGAAAGCATCACACAAAACCTTGTCATTCTTATGCTTTATCTTTACGTTTTCATAAACCTTTATCATTGCGTCAAGACGTTCAAAGCAATTGTTTGTTGCTGTCTTACTATCATCAGCTGAAGCAGAAACAACGTAATCTCTCTCAATATCATTATCTGTAGTTGTTATGGCAGGAGAATAAAGCAAAGTATTGAATATAAAGGCTTCTGCGTATCCGATCGTACAATCCTCATAAAAACGTATGTTATTCTTAGTGAGAAAATCACGTCGGTACATAACAGCAGTAAAATCCATTACAATACTTGAACGAATAAGACTGACTGCAACATCAGCTCCAGTAATACCATCCGGGACAGGATTCTTATGAGGAAGATCAGACCTCGGTGAAGAGAACACAAGGTCAGAATTCTTCTCCTCTGCTGCTTTAAAATATGATTCAAGATAATCCTTATAAAGCCTTGACGGATATACAAATGTAATGTACTTACCGCTTGAACGAAAAATACCGGTATTCAGTGCAGAAGCGACGGTACTGCCACCGCTCTGGATAACATATCCGCTTAGTCCGAGCTCTTTTATCATATTAAGTGAACCAAGAACACTACCGTCGTTAGAATTCATATCAATTACAATGAATTCCAGCTTAAGATCTTCGTTTTCAGAAGCAAGCTTACGGATTATCCCTGAGGTTTTATTCTTATTATTTTTTGAAGGAATTATAACAGAAATATCCACATTTCCCATCTTAAACAACTCCATATTTTTTCTATAGAAAGTATATCATAAAAATGAAGCCAAATCAACACTCGGAAGCACAGTATTGGATTTTTTTATTTAGCGGCACACTTTTTATTGTGTTTTTCAGGGGTGCCTGGCGCTTTGCGCCTGGCACCCCTGAAAAAACAGTGTTTATACACCTATCTTTTCCTTAATAAGATCAGCGGTTTCCTGTCCGAGACGGTGTATTTCATTAAGATCAGCGCCTTCGAGCATAACTCTGACGAGCGGTTCTGTTCCGGAGAGACGGACAAGTATCCTTCCGTCTTCACCCAGAATATTCCTGACTTCTTCGATCTTATCATTTATTTCTTTATTATCCGCAAAGCTTCTTTTTCCTTCTTGAGTGACTTTAACATTTATCAGTACCTGAGGATAATGCACCATAAGCGTTGCAATGTCAGATAGTTTTGCTCTTCTTCTGTTTACGATGCTGAGAAGCTGAGCAGCGGTAAGCTGACCGTCACCGGTTGTAGCATAATCCAGGAAAATAACATGACCAGACTGTTCACCGCCAAAATTATAACCCTCACGAAGCATTGCTTCAAGGACATACCTGTCCCCTACATCCGTTGAGATAAAGGTTAGTCCGTTATCCTTACAGAATCGATGAAAACCCATATTTGACATAACTGTGCCAACTACAGCGTTTTTACTCAGAATACCTCTTGATGACAGGTCGAGACCGCAGATAGCCATAATGAAATCACCGTCAACTACATCTCCGTTTTCATCACAGGCAAGACATCTGTCTGCATCGCCGTCAAATGCAACGCCCAGATCCAGATTATTGTTTTTGACATATTGCCTGAGATTATCCATTGAAGTTGATCCGCAATCTTTGTTAATGTTTATTCCGTCCGGATCATCTGCAAGCATATGGCATTTTGCCCCAAGTCTTGTAAAAAGCTCTTCGGCAGTCCTTGAAGAAGAGCCGTTTGAACAATCTATAGCAATATTCATTCCGTCAAGACGGTATGGTACAGTTTCGATGATATGTGAGATATAATCCTCTATGGCAGATTCGGAATAGCTGACTCTTCCGAGACCATCACCGGTAGGAACAGGATAAGGCTTTGCTTTATCTAGCACGATCGCTTCGATCTCTTCTTCAAGAGCATCAGGAAGCTTGTATCCACTCCCGGAAAAGATCTTGATTCCGTTGAATTCAAAAGGATTATGAGAAGCTGAGATCATAATTCCTGCATCGGCTTCATATTTTTTTACCAGGTACGCAACCGTCGGTGTTGGAACAACACCAAGCAAAACAACATCTGCACCAACTGAGCAAAGCCCGGCGATCAGGGCTCCCTCAAGCATATCCGATGAAAGTCTTGTATCCTTTCCGATCAGTATTTTTGGGTGTTTCTTTCCGTTGCCTTCAGTCAATACCATTGCAGCAGCTTTTCCAATATCAACAGCAAGTCCGACAGTAAGCTCGCTGTTTGCAACTCCGCGAGCTCCGTCTGTTCCGAATAATCTGCCCATAGCTCATTCTCCTTTTCCAAGCATCAGCTTTTTTATATCGTATGCCTTATACTGCACAGTAATGCAGTACCGCAGGCGTTGTCAGATGAAAATTCAGGCTCGGCAAAAAAAGCACCAAATCTCTCCGACAAGTTTTTTCTTATGATTGAATTTGACATTACTCCGCCTGCAAAGATCACAGGCATATTTCCGTAATGTTCAAGAAGTTTTTCACACATTACTGTAAGCGTTTTTTCTATGTAGGCAATACAAAGTGCAGAAACATATTCTTTTGAACGTCCGTTATGAAATTCCTTCTGACATATGTTCTGTACTCCTGAAAGGCAGCAGTCAAAGCCTTTTACCGTTGCCTTTACTTTTATTTTTTCTGAATTATTAAGTGCAAATCTTTCAAGCTCAGCTCCGCAGGGAAAACCAAGGCCAAGCATTACACCGGTTCTGTCCACAAGCTGACCTGCGTTGAGATCAAGAGTTCGTCCGACTATTTCCGCATCAAAAATGTTATCCTTATCCGGTTTTACAAGCAGCGCTTCAGTTGTCCCTCCGGAAACATGAAAAGCAATAAACTGTTTATCAATAAGATCAAGCTTTCCTGCCGAATACAGAGCCGAAGCTATGTGACCGCATTGATGAGAAAAAGTATAAAGCGGTACCTTGTACATATCTGACAGGATACTTGCAACTGATAAACCGACAGTAAAACACGGCATATATGATCCCTTTGTATTTCTCGGACGGGACGATGCGGCAACGGCAGCTATTTCATCATCAAAATTACAAGTGATATCAGAAATGATCTCCGGAAGCTGCTGGACATGGCGGAAAACAGCGTCGCTTTGCCTGAGACCGCATTCACCGTTTTTGACCGGTAAAAGCTTTTTGCTTCTCAGCATCCTGCCGCTTTCACTATCGTATATGGCAGCAGAAGTAGTATAGTTGCTTGTATCAATACCGAGAAAACAGGGCATTATTCATTCCCTGCCTTTTCGATCTGTTTTGCAACAGATCCGAGAACTCCATTTATAAATGATGCATCAGCCGCTGTAGTATATTTTTTTGCAAGTTCAACAGCTTCATTTATAGAAACACTGATCGGAACATTATCAACATGCAACATTTCAAAAATAGCCATACGAAGAATAGTAAGTGCAACTTTTGAGATCCTGTTTTTCTTCCACCCTCTGAGATTTGCTTCTATGTATTCATCAATCTCAGAAACATTTTCTTCGACCCCGAATGCAAGCTTTCTTGTATATTTTCCGATCTCAGCGTCTCTGGCATCCTTGGCATCTTCGATAATGGTTTCTATACTGTCCTTACGAAATACCTGCTCAAAAAGAAGAATAAAGGCTTCCTTACGTTCTTCTCTGCGTGCTTCAATAGCTTTATCCCTGCTGTTTTCGCTCATAGCAATTTTCCTTTCAAATCACTCACCGATTATTATCTTATGGAAAACTTTTTTGCCTTTTTTTACAACAATATATCCTTTAACGTCAATGGCTTCCTTTGTTATCTCTGCCTTGACATCTGTTATCTTATTATCATCAACGCTTATACCGCCCTGTTGAATAAGTCTTCTTGCTTCAGCTTTGGAGGGAGCGATCTTTGAAAGAGCAAGGAGATCAATAAGGCTTATTGATCCGTTATTCAGATCTTCCGATGAAATTATTGTTGAGGGCATATTATCGCTGTCTTTACCGACAGAGAAAAGTGCTCTTGCAGCTTCAAGTGCCTTTGAAGCTTCTTCATCTCCATGAACAAGCTTTGTAAGCTCAAAGGCAAGTATCTCTTTTGCCTTGTTAAGCTCACTGCCTTCCCATTTTTCCATTTTTTCTATTTCTTCTATAGGAACAAAAGTTAGCATCTTTAGACACTTGATAACATCGCTGTCCGAGACGTTTCTCCAGTACTGGAAGAAATCGTAAGGACTTGTTTTTTCAGGATCAAGCCATACTGCGCCCTTTTCTGTCTTACCCATCTTCTTTCCTTCAGAATTAAGAAGGAGATTAATTGTCATTGCGTGGGAATCTTTGCCTAGCTTTCTTCTGATCAGCTCAGTACCGCCAAGCATGTTGCTCCACTGATCATCTCCGCCGAATTGAAGGTTACAGCCGTATTTCAGGTAGAGAGAGTAAAAATCATAGCTCTGCATTATCATATAGTTGAATTCAAGAAAACTCAAACCTCTCTCCATTCTTTGCTTATAGCATTCAGCTGTAAGCATTCTGTTAACACTGAAGCAAGCTCCGACTTCACGAAGCAGTTCAACATAATTAAGATCAAGCAGCCAGTCCGCGTTATTGACAAGCAAAGCCTTACCATCGGAGAAATCAATAAAACGGCTCATTTGCTTTTTAAAGCATTCACAATTGTGGTCGATATCCTCTTTAGTGAGCATCTTTCTCATATCAGTTTTTCCCGTAGGATCGCCGATAAGTCCTGTGCCGCCGCCAAGAAGAGCTATTGGCTTATTTCCTGCCATCTGAAGTCTTTTCATAAGACTGAGAGCCATAAAATGTCCGACATGAAGGCTGTCGGCTGTCGGATCAAAGCCGATATAGAATACTGCCTTTCCTGAATTGATAAGCTCTCTTATCTGTTCTTCGTCTGTTGTCTGAGCAATAAGACCTCTTCTCTGAAGATCCTCATATACACCCATTTCTATCTTCCTTTCAGATCAGGGGGTATTAAAAAAATGCCCCCTGTATATTTACAGAGGGCGATCACAGACCGCGGTACCACCTCAATTTACTGTTGTTTTGCAACAACAGCCTCATGGGTACATTCATACCCCTGCGCAGTAACGCACGCAAAACGTACAAAGCTACTAAGTATTTCACTCTGTAAGCTCAGGGATGTATTTCAGTCAGGTCTGACAGATACTTACACCAACCGTATCCTCTCTGCGGTCAGCACAATGACATACTTCTTCCCGTCACAGCTTTTACTTAAGAATAAGTATATACATTCTAGACTAATTTGTCAACTATTATTTTCCACATTTAGCACTTAAAAATAAATAATACAGAAACGCCCCGGCGGGTATCACTATTAACATTTTCTATTCACTATTCGTTATTGTCTGAGGGGCTGTCGCAAAACTTCTCGTTTTGCGACAGCCCCGTTTTCACAAGGTACTGAAAAAGATATTTCTATAGGCGCGGGACGGGACTCGAACTCCCGAAAAAAGTAGCGACCGCAGGGAGCGGAGGCGCGATCCGACCCCGGCGGCACGCCGGTTCTGCCGGTGGTGGGGCTCGAACCCACACGCCCTTTCGGACAACAGATTTTGAGTCTGTCTCGTCTGCCAATTCCAACACACCGGCATATCAACTTTTCGGACAATGATTATTATATATTATTCATTATAAAAAGTCAATAACAAATCTTGTTCATTCATGAGTTGTGGAATTTACTTTGAGAATTTACGCTTCATTCGGGAGCTTTTGCCCAGATACAAACCACTTGTTCGATCGAGCCTCTTCCCGTATCATAACCTACAATAACAGAATCGTTTTCCCAGGTCAGATCATATTTTCCTTCAGACCTGTAACCGTCGTAAACTGAGAAACTGCCGATAAGATCAACTGTACCGTCAGTGTTAAAATAATACACCTCTCTTGTACCATTTGTTGAAGAAGTGCTTTCTTTAATAATAATCTTGTTTTTATCATTGTTGAATTCATAACATTTAGGCTCACTTAACACATAATCAACAAATACGCTGAATACTCCGACTGATGCAGGAACAAAACACAGAACAAGACATAATAACCCTCCGATAGTTGTTATAAGAGCATCTTTTTTTACATCAGATTTGTTCTTTGCATCAATAATAAGCAATATGGTAACTAATAACGTCTGTATCAGAAATGCTGCAACTGATAAAACACACCACACAGGAGGCAATCTGCAAGCTGAAATAAAACCCCAGAAATAATATAGTTTCTCAGGTATAACAATAAATGCCGATACGGCTCCGACAATATAAACAAAAGTCAGGATAATACCTGCCCAAAGTAGTATTCTCGATTTATTTTTCATATAGTGTTCCCCTATCTGATACTCTGTTATAAACCTTATTAGCCTAACAGATAAAGCCGTCCGACTGAGAAAGGACGGCTTTATCTGTTATAGAAAGGAAGTCTATGGAATTATCTGATAATCCGGCTAAAATCAATAATACGATCTACTGCTTCTTCGGGAGGAAGATCATCAATACATATAGAAAGATCATAGTTTTTTGCACTGTCCCAATCATTGCCGGTGTAATACTTGAAATACTCACGGCGATGACGGTCGATATCATTGATCGTTCGCTTCGCTTCGGCAGCAGAGATAGAGAATTTGTTCATAACAGTTTCAAGGCATTTCTCCGGTGAAGCCCAGATAAAAACTCTTACAAGCTTATGACCGCTGCCCTTAAGGATATGTCCTGCGCATCTGCCGATCATAACGGCATCGCCAAGATCTGCAAGATCCTTTATAACCCTTGCCTGAGTGTTGAATATTTCTTCACTCGAAGAAAAATTCCGGGATTCAGGAGGAATACTTTTAACGCCGATCTCACTGATCTTATCGATTATACCCTTCTTGACATTCTCATCATGCTCGAACAAAAGTCGGATATCAATGCCGCTCTTATCAGAAGCAAGATAGATGAGATTACGGTCATAATAAGCGTATCCGAGTTTTTCAGCAACCATTTTGCCTATGGTTCTACCACCGCTTCCGTAGCTCCTTGCAATAGTAATAATAGTGTTAGGCATACTAAAACCTCCCTTACACATTACTTTAATTATATTGTACGTCATTTTGAGCATTTAGTCAATATATATAATAAATTTTTTCATATAATATTTTTTTCGTATTTTATATATAGATTGATCGTTTTCTATATTATCGATCTGTAACATATAAATATATACAGATCAATAAAAAAGTGATGTATAAAAAACAATCTGATGCAAATAATAGAGAATGAAATTCTTTATTTGAGGTGGTTTATATGAAAAAATTGATAATATGTTCTATAGCCGCATTTGCGATACTTAGCAGTCTCGCAGCTTGCAAAACAAATAACAATGCAGTTCCTGAAAACACAGGAAAAAGCTCGGCATCTGTTGTCAGCGTTCCCGAAAACAACGGGGTCGTTACCGATGGTAATGGAATAATCGGTGATAACGAGGATAAAACAGGCTCCGGGAATAAAAGCGGACTTGTATCTACCATTGAAGATATTGCAGATAAAGAGAAAAGCATGGTAGGAAGTGTTGCCGAAAACATCGGCAATGGTGTTAATAGTGCAATTGACAGTATTGGAAATGCAGCCGGAGATGTTGCTGAGGGTGCCGGAAATGCGGTAGAAAACATCGGGGATGCGGCAGGCAACATTGCTGACGGAGCAGGAAATGCTGCAAGAAATGTAGGAGATGCAGTAGGTGATGCAGCCGAAGGAGCCGGACATGCAGTTGAAAACGTGGGTGATGCTGTCGGAAATGTTGCTGACGGTGCGGCAGATTCGTTGAGAAAAAATAGCGAAGAAGCCTCTGAATAACACTCCCCCGTCCGCCCCTGCCGTTCCTTCGGCCGCCCGATCGGGCTGCATTAAAATTGTTTTTCCAGGGAGTGCCAGATGCTTCGCGCCTGGCACCCCTGAAAAATATTAGAATTATGAATCACAATCATAAAAAACTGCAAACGGCATATCTTTTAAAAAACGGTCAGGGGAGATCATATGCTTACTGCAGTTACTTTTTCGGGGGAAAAACCCAACAACATAAAGGAATACCTTCGCTCATTTATAAAACCATTTGAAATCGAAATAATAATACGGGAAGCTGAAGGTCTGATCCTTAAAGAAATACATTATATCAGATACCGCGGAAGAATAAACTATAGTGCAATTGAAAGCATAACCGGAAAACATAAAACTGTAATCTGTAATGATAAAAATCTCCTTAAAAAAAGCAATCTCCATATACTTAAAAGCAATAGTCTTTCGGTGAAATGGTGTGAAAACTATGTATGCACAATTCTTGACGAACTAAATAATTTAGGGGTTTATCCTGAAATCTGCTTTTTCGACACATATGCGGAACATCCTTCATTTGCAATACGATTGACAAAAAATAGTCCTGCACTTACAGTTATAACTGAAATGCAGGATTTTTACAAGGAATTAGCAATTAATGAAGCAAATGAAACCGGAACTGTAATAAGGATATCCGGAAGAAAAGATTGTATGTCAAGCTCAGATATTGTTATTGCACCGGATATTATCTCTAAGCCATTCCCCACTTCATCACTTGCGGTTGTTTTTACATCTGCTGCGCCTCTGGTTAGTATAAATGCGACTGTTATAGACAGATACGTTTGCAGCATACCGGAAAAATACAAAGAACTGTGTCCGGATTCAATTAGTAAAGAAGATCTTATGTCAGCTCTTTATGCTGTCGGCGGAGCCGCAGAGCTCGCCGCAATAGTGCCGGAGAAGTGTATGTGTTCCGGCAGGATCCTTGATAATAAACAGTGTCTAAGACTTATAAGACCAAAATGATCATTCGTCATTATGTCGTTCTGATATCAGTTTTTCAAGCTCTTCGGGTGTGAAACGATACTTCTTATTGCAGAACTGACAGCAAGCTTCTGCATAACCAAGATCAGCCGCAGAAGCCCTGATATCATCATCGCTCATTACCATAAATGCACGTTCTACTCTTTCACGTGAGCAATTACACTTATATGCAACATTGCTTTCATCAAGCTGTTCAACTTCAAATCCATCAAGAGCTTTTTCACATATTTCTTTAAGTGTCATACCCTTTGCAAGCATTGTCGTAACAGGTTCAAGCTTGCTGACAGCAGCCTCAACTTTATCAATATCTGTGCTGTAGGCACCGGGAAGCATCTGAAGCAGGAAGCCGCCGGAAAGCAGTACTTCATGTGTTTCTTTATCCAGGAGAACTCCGAGAGCACAAACTGTGGGTATTTGTTCGCTTGTGGCGTAGTATGATGTAATATCCTCAGCTATTTCTCCGGAAACAAGCGGAACCATACCAACATACGGCTCTCCTGCGCCATAGTCTCTGATCACATTAAGGATACCGGAATTACCTACTGCCTTACCAACATTCAGCTTTCCGTTAGGATAATACTCTGTAGGGCAATCGGGGTTCTGAATATATCCGCGGACATTTCCCGAGCTATCACTGACAGCGATCACAGCTCCCGCAGGACTGCCTTCCGTGCTGATTCGCAGAGTTACTGACGCATTTTCCTGTTTGAGAGACGATCCTATAAGCGAAGCGGCGGTAAGCAGTCTTCCGAGCGCTGCTGAAGCCACAGGTGAGGTACTATGTATCTTTGATGCTGTATATACAATATCAGAGGTCAGGGCAGCAGTAATCATTGCAGCACCATCTGAAGTAATACATCTGATCAGTTTATCATTTCTCATTTTTTATCTTCCTGACTACATAGAATTCTCTTTGTTCGGTTTCTGAGGGTGCTGTAAAACTCAGCTCACCATACACCGACTCTATACAAAAGCCTGCTTCGGATAGAAGCCCGGACATTTCATCCCTTGTATAAGCTCTTTCAAAGAATTGTTCGCTGCTTCTCAGATAATGATCTCCCTTCTTTTCAAAAAAATCGAGAGTTATCATAACAGAATTGTTTTCTGATTCATAATTATTCTGCCATGCACAGAAAACATTTTCCATATCGTAAATATAGCAGTTGTCGCCGAGTATTTCTCTATGTTTATAAACAGTATTGACATCAAAAACAAAAAGCCCGGACTCTGAAAGATTATCGTAAACACGTTCAAATACAGACAACAGATCTTTTTCATTAGTGATATGGCTTATACTGTCAAGTGTACAGAAAACAGTATCTACAGTCGAATAAAGATCAAGATTCTGCATTTTTTGACATATAAACAGTATATGCAGATCATTCTCAACTGCTTTGGATATTGCCTCGGTAAGCATTTCAGAAGAAGAATCAGCGCCGAAGGCATCGACCCCTCGTTTATTAAGCTCAATAACAAGACTTCCTGTTCCGCAGGCAAGATCAAGAACAATGCCGGGAACATGATCATGTTTTTTGCAGATTCCAAGCAGGAAATCAGCCCAGGATGAATAATCAACATTTTCAGTCAGTTCATCATAGTATTTAGCAAAGCAGGAATAACTCACTTTTTAACCTCCGGTTTTACAGCGAGCCTTTCGAATGTAAGAGCATAACCATCTGAGCCGTAATTGAGAGAACGATTAACACGGCTGATAGTTGCAGTGCTTGCACCGGTCTCCTTTACTATCTCATTATATATCTCTCCCTCACTGAGCATTTTAGCGACAACATAGCGCTGAGCCATTGCTTTGAGTTCCGGAACAGTGCAGAGATCATCAAAAAATGCATAGCAGTCATCAATTGTTCTGAGTGTAAGAATTGCCTCAAACAATGCATCTGTGTTTGAATTTTTGATTTTCGGATTCATTATTGATCCTCCCGAACAAATATTACTACACTATTTTAGCATATAAAAGCGTGAAAGTAAAGTGTAAAGAAAAAATAATTACGATTGGTTTTTCAGGGGTGCCAGACGCAAAGCGTCTGGCACCCCTGAAAAAAATTATAGAATAAGCTCACCGATGGTATACGCAGCCGGAAAGGATGAGATCATAACACTGAAAAAACAATTACTTGTTCAGTGCGTCAATAGCAGCTTCGATCATTTTGATCTTTTCTCTGAATTTATCGGCATTAGCCCTAACATCGTTTACAAGCTTCTCCGGAGCCTTAGAGATAAAACCGGTGTTTGCGAGCTTCTTTTCATTGAATTCAAGCTCTTTTTTTGCATTTTCAAGCTCTTTTCTGAGCCTTGCAAGCTCGGCAGTCTTATCAACAAGCTCATCCATCGGGATATATATCTTTGCATCAGAAGTGACGATCGTAACTGCACCTTCAATATCAAATGAATCGGCGACCTCGACCTCAGATGCACTTGCAAGTCTTGAGAAGAAAGCAGAGCCGTTGACAAAAGGTGTCTTATCAGAGGCGGCAATATAAACCTTAGCTTTTCTTGACGGCGGAACATTCATCTCAGTACGACGGTTTCTGATGGCCTTTATTGCATCCATTATCATCTGCATTTCTCTGGATGCTTCGGGAAAATCAAGATTCTTGTCAAATACCGGGAACTGCTGAGTCATTATAGTTTCACCGCTGTGAGGCATAGACTGCCAGATTTCCTCTGTTATAAACGGCATGAAAGGATGGAGAAGCTTCAGAGTCTTATCCATTACCCATACAAGTACCTGTCTTGCATTCTGAGCTGACTGACCTTCACTCTGCAGACGTGCCTTTGCGAGCTCGATATACCAGTCGCACAGACAATCCCAGATAAAATCATATATCTTCTGAAGTGCAACTCCAAGCTCAAAGCTATCGAGATTGATCGTCATCTCTTTAGCAGTATTATTCAGAGTTGAAATGATCCATTTATCTTCTGCAGTCAAAGTATTAGGAAGCTTACACTCAACATCATGATCATCGATATTCATATGAATGAATCGTGCAGCATTCCAGAGCTTATTTGCAAAATTACGGCTTGCGGTTATCTTATCCTCAGAGAAACGCATGTCATTTCCGGGTGCATTACCTGAAATAAGAGCGAAACGAAGCGCGTCTGCACCATACTGTTCGATTATCTCAAGAGGATCTATACCGTTACCAAGCGACTTGCTCATCTTTCTGCCCTGTGAATCACGAACAAGACCGTGGATCAGAACAGTATCAAACGGGGCTTTTCCGGTATGCTCTATGCCGCTGAACATCATTCTCATTACCCAGAACGGAATGATATCATATCCTGTAACAAGAGTGCTTGTTGGATAGAAATATTTCATTTCAGGGGTCTCATCAGGCCAACCCAAAGTTGAGAAAGGCCAGAGAGCAGAGCTGAACCAGGTATCAAGAGTATCAGGATCCTGTTTCATCTTCTTGCCGCATTTAGGACAGAGAACCTCATTTTCGGCAGTGACTACTGTTTCTCCGCAATCATCGCAGTAAAAAGCAGGTATCTGATGACCCCACCAAAGCTGACGGGAAATACACCAGTCACGGATATTCTCAAGCCAGTGGAAATATGTCTTTTCAAAATGCTGTGGAACGAACCTGGTTTCTCCGTTTTTAACAGCATCAATTGCAGGCTGAGCAAGAGGCTTCATCTTAACGAACCACTGCATTGAAACTCTTGGTTCAACTGTTGTTGAACAGCGGTAGCAGGTTCCTACATTGTGGCTGTATTCGTCTATTTTTATAAGAGCGCCCTCTGCCTCAAGATCCTTTACAATGGCCTTTCTTGCTTCGTAGCGATCCATACCGGCATATGCAGGATAATCATCAGTTATTCTTGCATCTTCTGTAAGAACGTTGATTATCGGAAGCTTATGACGAAGTCCGACTTCAAAGTCGTTGGGGTCGTGGGCAGGAGTGATCTTAACGACACCGGTACCGAAATCCATTTCGACATAATCGTCTGCTATTATAGGTATTTCTCTGTTGACAAGAGGAAGGATACAGGTCTTGCCGACAAGATCCTTATATCTGTCATCAGCAGGATTAACAGCAACAGCGGTATCACCGAGAAGAGTTTCGGGACGAGTTGTAGCAAGATTAATATATCCGCTGCCGTCTGTGAGCTTATAGCGAAGATGCCAGAAATGACCTGCCTGCTCTTCGTATTCTACTTCCGCATCAGAAATCGATGTAAGACATTTCGGACACCAGTTGATAATACGCTCACCTCTGTAGATAAGACCCTTATCATAAAGGCGTACGAAAACATTTTTTACTGCCTTGTTGCAGCCTTCATCCATTGTAAAGCGTTCTCTTTCCCAGTCGGGAGATGAACCCATTTTTCTGAGCTGTTTTACTATTCTTCCGCCGTATTCAGCCTTCCAGGCCCATGCACGCTCAAGGAATTTTTCTCTGCCGATATCTTCTTTGCTTATGCCTTCCTTGCGCATAGCTTCAACGATCTTAGCTTCTGTTGCTATAGAAGCATGGTCGGTTCCCGGAAGCCAGAGAGCAGAATAGCCCTGCATTCTTTTAAAACGGATAAGAGTATCCTGAAGTGTATTGTCGAGCGCATGACCCATATGAAGCTGACCTGTAATATTCGGGGGCGGCATCATTATTGTGTAGGGCTTTTTGTTTTCGTCTATTTCAGCACGGAAATATCTGTTTTCTTCCCAGGATTTATAGATCCTTTCTTCAAACTCACCTGGGCTGTAAGCCTTTGCAAGTTCCTTAGCCATTGTGATTTCCTCCATTTTTCAGTTTATTCCGCTTTCTGCGAAACAATAAATACAAATATTATTTTATCATGTTTTTTAATCTAATTCAAGAGAAAAAGGGGTTATAATATGAAAATATAAATTGTGTAGATTTTCAAAGAGAATTCCACTTTGGAATTCAGTCTGAGAATATACGAATTATTAACAGATTGACAATGATAAAGCCATATTGTATGATATTACTGTTATCATCTTGAAAGAGGTGCTTTTGTGAAAAGCTTTAATGCTGCGATATTTGATCTTGACGGAACTGTTATTGATTCAATGTATGTCTGGAAAAAAGTCGATGAAGATTTTCTGACGCAAAGAGGTATCCCGGTAACAGAGGAATACACAGATAAAATGAGGACAATGTTTTTTGAAACTGCAGCCGCTTATACAAAGGAAACATACAGCCTTGATGAAAGCGTTGAAGAAATAATGCAGGTATGGCTGGATATGGCACATTTTGAATATGCTAACCGTGTGCGTTCAAAGCCATATGCCGCAGATTATATCCGACAATTGAAGAATAAAGGAATAAAAATCGGAATGGCAACTTCAAACAACCCATATCTTCTGATGCCATGTCTTGAAAACAATAATATGCTGGGGTTATTTGATGTAATATGTTATACTTCGGAAGTCGGAACTAATAAAAGCAGTCCTGATATATACATCTATACAGCAAAAAAGATGGGGGAAAAACCTGAAAACTGTATTGTTTTTGAAGATATACCGGAAGGAATAATAAGTGCATCATCGGCAGGGATGCAGACAGTTGCGGTTTATGACCCTGCTAATGAACCGTATACTGACAAGCTAACTGAACATTCAGATATTTTTATAAAAAGCTACATTGAACTTCTTGACTCAAAAGAAAACTGAGTTTATAATATTCCATGCAGTATTTACTGATAAAAAGGAAAAGGAGTATTTATATGAAAACAAGAATTGGTATTCTCGGTTACGGCAACCTTGGAAGAGGGACTGAGATTGCTGTTAGCGCAGCAGATGATATGGAGCTTGCTGCAGTATTCACAAGACGCGACCCGTCTTCAGTTAAGGTTCTTACAGAAGGAGTTCCGGTCGTCAATGTAAATGAAATTGAGGAGTGGACAGACAAGATTGATGTTCTTGTACTCTGCGGAGGTAGTGCAACAGATCTTCCGGTTCAGACTCCGATGTATGCAAAGCTGTTCAATGTAATAGATTCCTTTGATACGCATGCAAGGATCCCTGAGCACTTTGCCGCTGTAGACGCTGCAGCAAAGGAAAGCGGAAAGGTCGCAATGATATCTGTCGGCTGGGATCCGGGTCTTTTCTCTCTCAACCGCGTTTATGCAAATGCCATCCTTCCTGACGGAAATGACTATACATTCTGGGGAAAGGGCGTAAGTCAGGGACATTCTGACGCGATTCGTCGCATTAAGGGCGTTAAAAATGCAAAGCAGTATACTATCCCGGTCGAAAGCGCTCTTGAAGCTGTAAGAAGCGGAAAGAATCCGGAGCTTACCACCAGAGAAAAACACCTGAGAGAATGCTTTGTTGTACTGGCAGACGGTGCAGACGCTGCTCAGGTCGAAAAAGAGATAAAAGAAATGCCGAATTACTTTGCTGATTATGATACGACTGTACATTTCATCAGTGAAGAAGAACTTCTGACAAAGCACGCCGGAATGGCACATGGAGGTTTCGTTTTCCGTACCGGAAAAACAGGCGTTAATAAAGAGAATACACATATAATTGAGTACAGCCTGAAGCTTGATTCAAACCCGGAGTTTACCACAAGCGTTATAATAGCATACGCAAGAGCTGTAAAACGTATGTCTGACGAAGGAATGAAGGGCTGCAAGACTGTATTTGATGTTCCCCCTGCATACCTTTGCTCTCAGAGCGGAGATGAACTCAGAGCACATTTTCTGTAAACCGAATAGTTTCTCAGGTGATTTTTCGGCGCGACTGGGCAATTAAAAATTTGTTTTTTCAGGGGTGGCAGGCGCAAAACGCCTGCCACCCCTGAAAAAACACTATAAATCAAGTGCGTTGCACTGATTGATCCTCAAAAACCCTAACCGTAGTGCATATTATTCGCTGAGCACTACGGTTTTTATATTTATTTCGTGATATGGAGAAGTTGTTCAGCTCTTGATATCTGATCTTTTGTAGGAACTGGAACATCCTCAAGAGGATATGGTATATTTAGCTCTTTCCACTTAGCAATACCAAGTGTATGATAAGGAAGTATCTCAACTTTTGAAACTGTATTTAGTGACGATATAAAATCAAACATAAATCTCAGGTCATTTTCATCATCGGTAACGCCGGGGACAAGAACATGGCGAATCCACATTTCCTTTCCTTTATCCGAAAGATAACGTGCCATTTCGAGAATATTCTCATTTGAAACTCCCGTAAGTTTTTTATGTCCGAGGTTATTCATCATTTTAAGGTCAAGTATGAAAAGATCAGTTACGCTTATCAGCTCATCAAATCGTTCAAGATAATCAGATGATAAAGAAAAAGGCTGACCGGCAGTATCTATTGCTGTATGGATATTATGATCCTTTGCGAGATGAAAAAGAGAAGTAACGAAATCATGCTGGAGCAGCGGCTCGCCTCCGCTGACAGTGATACCGCCGTTGCCGCGCCAATATGTCTTATAGCGCATTGCATAGTCCAAGAGCTCCTTGGCGGTGTACCTCTCCCCCTTTGAAGTCCAGGTATCAGGATTATGGCAAAACTTACAGCGCATATTGCATCCTGAAAGAAAAGCTGCAAATCTTACTCCCGGACCATCAACAAGGGCGAAGGTCTCAAGCTTATGGACATAGCCTATAGTATTTTCGTAATCAGTATTCATGATCAAAGCCTGTCGTGGCAGGTACGCGCAATAACATCAAGCTGCTGCTCTCGTGTAAGGTCTATAAATTTAACTGCATAACCGGAAACACGGATAGTGAAATTAGCATACTCTTCTTTTTCAGGATGCTCCATAGCATCATAAAGCTTGTCGGTACCGAATACATTAACATTAAGATGATGTGCTCCCTGGTCAAAATAGCCGTCCATGACCTGAACAAGATTATTGATGCGTTCTTCTTCTGTATGGCCGAGAGCATCAGGATTAATTGTCTGGGTATTGGAAATACCGTCAAGAGCAATATGATAAGGAAGCTTTGCTACTGAATTAAGAGAAGCAAGCAATCCGTTTTTTTCTGCTCCGTAGCTTGGATTTGCTCCGGGAGAAAGAGGTGCACCGGCAAGTCTTCCGTCCGGAAGATCACCAGTAGCCTTACCGTATACAACATTTGATGTTATGGTAAGAATTGATGTTGTAGGCTCGGAATTACGATAGGTATGGTGCTTTTTAACTTTATCAAGGAATGTGCGGAGAAGCCATACTGCTATCTCATCAGCTCTTTCATCATCATTACCGTAACGTGGGAAATCGCCCTCAGTATCAAAATGTATTACAACACCGCTGTCATCTCTGATAGTTCTTACCTTTGCATACTTTATTGCTGAAAGAGAATCAACAACATGTGAGAAACCTGCAATACCGGTCGCAAATGTCCTGCGAACATCTGTATCTATAAGAGCCATTTCAGCGGCTTCATAGTAATACTTATCGTGCATATAATGTATGAGATTAAGAGCGTTTACATAGGTGTCTGCAAGCCAGTCCATCATATCGTTATATCTTTCGATAACTTCGTTATAATCGAGATATTCAGAAGTTATAGGACGATATGCAGGGCCGCACTGCTCTCTTGTTTTTGTATCTACACCTCCGTTGATTGCATAAAGAAGGCATTTCGCAAGGTTGGCACGAGCACCGAAGAACTGCATCTCCTTACCGGTCTGTGTTGCGGAAACACAGCAGCATATTGAATAATCATCGCCCCAGACAGGCTTCATAACATCATCGTTTTCATACTGAACAGAGCTTGTTATTATAGAGATCTTTGATGAATACTTTTTGAAGTTTTCAGGAAGAGCAGAGGAATAAAGAACTGTAAGATTAGGTTCGGGAGAAGGACCCATGTTCTCGAGAGTATGCAGGAAACGGAAATCGTTTTTAGTAACCATAGATCGTCCGTCTACGCCTATTCCGCCCACTTCGAGAGTAGCCCATACCGGATCTCCGGAGAAAAGCTGATTATAAGAGGGGATCCTTGCAAATTTTACTATCCTGAACTTCATTACAAGATGGTCTATAAGCTCCTGAGCTTCCTCTTCAGTAATGATACCCTTATCAAGATCTCTCTGAATATATATATCAAGGAATGTTGACACACGGCCGACAGACATAGCAGCGCCGTTTTGTGTTTTGATAGCTGCGAGGTATCCGAAATACAACCACTGAACTGCTTCTTTTGCATTTTTGGCAGGCAGTGAAATATCATAGCCGTAAATAGCAGCCATTTCTTTCATTCCGCCAAGTGCTCTTATCTGTTTGGCAAGCTCTTCACGAAGCCTGATAACTTCATCAGTCATTGTGCCGTCACCGCAGAGTGCAAGGTCTTTTTTCTTCTGCTCGATCAGATAATCTATTCCATAAAGTGCAACACGACGATAATCACCTACGATCCTGCCTCTGCCGTATGTATCAGGAAGGCCGGTAATGATCTTATTGTGTCGTACACTTTTCATCGCGGGAGTGTAAGCATCAAAAACGCCCTGATTATGCGTTGTTGTATACTCTGTAAATATTTTATGAAGCTCCGGGTCGGGCTCATAACCATTTGTAGTGCAAGCCTGCTCGGCCATCTTTATTCCGCCAAACGGCATAAACGCTCTTTTTAAAGGCTTGTCAGTCTGGATACCGACAATTTTTTCAAGTTCGGGAGTTGTTTCATCTATATATCCTGCGCCGTAGGAAGTCAGACCGGAAACGATCTTTGTTTCCATATCAAGAATTCCGCCTTTTGCCCTTTCTTCCTTCTGATATTCCTGAACTTTATTCCAGAGGCGGACAGTTGCATCTGTAGGACCTTTCAGAAATGATTCATCACCGTCGTATGAGGTATAGTTTTTTTGTATGAAATCCCTGACGTTGACTTCTTCTTTCCAGATTCTTCCATTAAAGCCTTCCCATGCTTCATAATTCTTTTTTTTCATAAAAAGACCCTCCCTCTGAAATGTGCGCTGACGATAATATACGAAAGATTTGAGTCATGATGTTGAAGAAAGTGAATCTATACATATGTCAGCAAGTATTTTTCATAATCCTATTAAATTAACTATATGCCTGTTAGATGGCTTTGTCAACCATAAAAAAACGTATTAAATAATTATTGTGCGTTTCGATAGTTTTTTGAAATCATATAATAAAAATATATTCATTTTTACAAATAGATAATCAGCAAACAACTATATATTGTGTATTAACTTTGTTTAATGCAATACTGATTGTGGTGTATATAACTATGGCTGATAATAATAGTATAACCGTATCAGAAGCATTTATTAAATCAAAAACGCTTGTTTTTTTATTAAATAGGGTATATTGAGTTATATCGATTTGACATTGAATTCCTTATCTGATAAAATGTAGATACTAAAAGGAAAATTAATATTTGAAAAAGGAAAGACAGTGTTATTTATGAAAAAAACAATATGTATTGCTGCCGCAATCATTGCGATTATTTCACTCTCTGCCTGCGGAAGTCAGGATACAACAGGATACGTATCATCAAACGCAGATAGTTTATCGGTCGATAGCAGTGAAAATGAAATAAAAGAATCCTCAACGGAATCTGAAGAAGATAGTACAGAGCTTCCTGACGGAGTTATAAAGTATAAAAAAGGTATGTTCAAATTTGCAAGTAAAGACGGAAAGACTTATGCATCCTTTCCTTCTGATTTCTGCAAAACAAACGAGGACTACTTACCAACCGACGGCATTTGTCTCTGTACTTCAGACGGAAGAGAAACTCTTCAGCTTGAATCAATAAAATGCAAAGGTATTGAAAAAGAAGACCTTGTGACATATCTTGAAACAACGTATCCTGATGCTCAGGTTGAGATATCAGACTCAAGACTGGTCATATGCAAGATGACAACAAAAGATAAGTCTGGAAATGAAGTATGTGCACTGATGAAAGCAAGAGTCAATGACGATGGTTATAATACAGCAGTATTGTATTTTCACAAGGAAGATACAAAGCAGAGCGAAAATCTTTTCAACAAGATAACCCTGCTCTGATTGGCTTATAAACGTTTTCTGATGTTCAGTAATGGTGCTGTGAAATATTTGCAGCACGCTTTTGTACAATTTCCGTGCGCCTACCTTGCGGCGCACTTAGATATAGTGTTCTTTCAGAGGTGCTGCGAGCGAAGCTCGCGGCACCTCTGAAAAAAAGAGTCTTTAAATAGCAAGGTCGTTGCAACGGTCGGGCTATTTAAACGGTACAAATATATTATCATTTCAATTGAGAAAGAAACTTGACAAAATAATCCGGAAGTTCAGATGAAAAGGTCAGGGGCTCCCCTGTTCTTGGATGAATAAATGAAATATAATACGCATGCAGACATTGTCCGTTTAAAGAAGTGATCACTTTTTTAGGTCCGTAAACAGCATCTCCGGCAACAGCGTGACCCAGTGAAGCCATATGAACCCTTATCTGATGTGTCCTTCCTGTTTCAAGAATAAGCTCAAGATGAGTAAATCCGTTATACCTTTTTATGACACGATAATGTGTAACAGCCTCACGGGAATGTTTCTCCGTAACTGCCATTTTTTTTCGGTCAGTTGGGTGACGTCCGATCGGAGCATTTATTGTACCCTCGTCATCTCTAAAACCGCCGTATACTACAGCCTGATACTTTCTGGTAAAAGAATGCTCCTTGATCTGTTCTGCAAGTCC
>CADCPT010000046.1 GCA_902803385.1 uncultured Ruminococcus sp. | reverse complement strand
TGCCTGTACATCCTGTGTTTCCTGAGCTTCCCCGGCTGCCTGTACATCCTGTGTTTCCTGAGCTTCCCCGGCTGCCTGTACATCCTGAGTTTCCTGAGCTTCCCCGGCTGCCTGTACAGCTTCCGTTTCCTGCATTTCGGGAACAGTCTTTGTTTCCTCGGTGATCGCTTCGGCTGCCGGAGCTTCGCTGACAGCTGCGGCAGGAGCTTCCTCTTTTACGGTCTCTGCCGTTTTTGTTACGGATGCATCTACAACAGGTGCAGGCTCCGCAGGTGAAGCGGCCCCGGCAGGAGCTGATGCTTCCGCTGCAGCCTTGACTGCCGCTCCTGTGATAACAGCTGCTCCTGCAACTGCCGCCGCACCGGCGACTGCGCCCGCCGCTGTCTTGTTTTTACCGAACAGCTTTTCGTATGAGCTGCCTTCTTCCTCTTCATCGGTTTTCTCTTCTGATACGGCAGGCTTTACAGCTTCTGACTTCTGCTCCTTATCAGCTCCGAAGAGTTTTTCAAATCTGGAGCCTTCTTCGGCTTCTTCCGGCTTAGCAGCATCTCCGGCATTCTCTGCTTTTGGCTTTTCGTCCGATTCAGCGTCCTTCGCAGCCTTTGCGGCAGCCTCCGCCTTCTGTCTTTCGGCTTTTTCCTTTTCGGCTCTCTGCTCTGCCTTTGCCTTTATTTCTGCATTTCCGTCCTTAATTTCAACGTGGACGGGCTTGCCGCTGCCGTCGATTACGGAATCAAGGATTATCCTTCCGTTTTCGTCCTTCCTGAACGAAAGCGCTATCTTTCCGTCGGGCTGCTTTTCGGGTTCCGGAGCATGATATATCTCTGCTGAAACCTCAGCCTCAGGCCTGGAGTCTGCGGAAGCTTCCGCAGTTTCGGCGGCCTTGATGGTCTCCGTTGCCGGAACGGTCGCGGACGCACCTGCAGCAACGACAACTCCTGCCGCAGCGGCTGCGCCGACTGCACCTGCATTGACGGCAGAGCTCTGAGCTTCCTTTTCGCTCCGCTTTTCAAGCTTTTCCTTTACATTTGTAAGGAATCTATTCGTGCTGTCCTTGCTCTTTGTGGGTTCCTCAGGCTCGATCTTCTCTTCATCATCTTCGGAAGGCTCGTCCTCATAGATATCCTCATCGCTGCCGGTATCGAACAGACTTCCGAAGAAGCTCTGTCTTGCCGCCTGAGCCTGAACGGGAGCTGCTTCCATTTCGTCTGCCGCTGATACCTCCTCTGTCTTCTTTTCTTCGGTATCCTCATTCTTTGCCACAAACAGCTTGTCGGCGGCGGCTATGCTGTCTGTTTCCTTCGGTTTCTCGGAAACGGCAGGCGTCGGCTTGCCGAAGCGCTTTTCAAACTTGGATATCCTCTTTTCATCCTCATCTACCGGAACAAGAGGTGATGCAGCAGAAACAGCGGCGGTACGGTTCTTTCCGAAGCGCTTTTCATATTCGCTCAGTTCTTCTCCGGTGTTTTCTTCTGCTTTTTCCTCTGCCTTTGCTTCTTCTCCGGCTTCTGAACTTTCCTGCGGCTCGTTAGCATCTTTCTTATCGGCATCGGCTTTGCTTCCGATCAGAACGGACTCGCCTATCTGTTCGATAGTCGTACTTTTAGGCTTGGGTGCGCTTTCCGCAAATACGACCTCGTTTTCATCATCTCCGACCGTATCTGCGGCACCCCCGGCTTCCTTCTGCGCCTTTTCCTCAGCCTCTTTTTTCGCCTGTGCGCTTATCTCCGAAAGCTTTGCTATCTCAGAGGTAACGGCCATAGCCGGCTGTGTAACTGCTTCTGCCTTTCCTACGGGGGTGTAGGGGTTCTTCGGTATCTCAAGCTCTGTTGTGGCGTCAAGACGGGGTATATTCCTCGTTTCTTCCTTCTTTTTCTTTTCCTCGTCGAGCTTTTCGTTCTTGTATATCACATTTTCATCCGCAGGCGCGAACATAGAGCCGTTTTTATAGATATTATCCGTTTCTTTCTTTTCTTCTTTTGCAGGCTTTTCCTCTATCAGAATACCGTTGGGGCGAACGGGAGACTGTTCATAGTCAACGTCGGTTATTTCCTCTTCCTCTTCTTCCTCGCCGGAATGCCTGTATCTTACTGCAACGATTATTATCGCCGCAAGAGCGATTATGGCAATCACGCTTGAGACCATAAGAAGCACATATCTTATGTCAAGCCCTGAAACAGTCTGATTCCCGAGATCTGTCGGGATGGGATCCGTTCCGACGCCGTCAAACACAACGCTTTTCATGATACCGGCAAGCAGCTTTTCCATATCCTGAGTGATAGGTCCGTCATATGACTGCAGGGATATGATAAGATTGCAGCCCTTGATTATCGTATATTCCTGTTTGCCGAATATTTCTGAATCATTGGCAGTATATTTCGTGTCAAGGGTAAGATAGAGCGTATTGTTGAAGGTCGTTTTAGAGCAGCCGCTTGCATATTCGCTGGAAATAAGGCTCTTTATCACGTTTTCGACCTCTGCGTCCGCAAGGGTGGTAAGATTGTCTATAGCCTTTGTGCGATCGTTTTCGCTTACCTGTATGGTAATGTCATATGAAAAATCCTTAACGTAAGCCCTCAGCTCAGTTCCGGATTCCTTGAAGCTTTTTTCCACTTCCTCTTTTGTAAGGCGGCATGCCTCGAATGTGGGATCGTTTTCATCCATGCCGGGTGTCAGAACATACATATCCGAAGGGATATCTATACTCATTCCAAGCTTTTCTATGCGATAGCTTTTAAAAGCCGCCTGTTCCGTGCTGCTCTCCGCGGTTTTTTCTCCGCTGCTTTCCGGCGAACTGCTTTCCTGTGTTTTTTCAGAGCTCTCTGCGTCTTTGCTCTCCTCTTCGTTTTTGCTCTCCTCTGCGGAAGACTGAACGGCGGCAGAGCTTTCGTCCGGTGATGTATCCGGCTCAGCGAAAGCCGGGACACTGACGCTCAGCGCGATCAGCGCCGCAGCCAGAATGGCAGAAAATCGTTTCATTGGACTATTACCTCCGGTATTTTGAATTTCTTTATATATCATCATTTGCTGTACAATACGGCATATATAGACTCATTATACTTTAAAACCCATGAAAATACAAGTAAATTGTAAAAATATTGACAACTTTTAACCTTTTAACATATGCGGCGCACTCACCTAAACAGTGGTTTTTTCGGGAGCGGATGGCAGCGGGGCGTTCGGCTATTAAAAAATTATTTTTTAAAACGCAACGCAGACAGCCCATTTCCGGTCTATAATAGTGAAGGCTGACAGATCCGGATCTTATAAACCTTTGGAGGAAACAAAATGGACGACAACAAGATCATTGAGCTGTATTGGAGGCGGGATGAGAATGCTATCACTCAAACGAAAGAATGCTACGGTGGGCGTCTCAGGGCACTTTCATATCGTATTCTTCATAGCCATGAGGACGCAGAGGAATGCGAAAATGACACATATATGAAAGTATGGGAGTCTATACCGCCGCAAAAGCCACGGCATTTTTTTGCTTACCTTGCTAAGATATGCAGAAACACCGCTTTGAAAATGCTCGAAAAACAAAAAGCCGAAAAGAGAAGCGCAGTGCTCGTAGAGCTGTCGCAGGAGCTTACGGAATGTCTGCCGGATAAGCACTCTTTGGAGAATACGGCGGAACAGGAACTCGGAGACATCATCAGTACATTCCTGAAAACCGTTTCAAGAGAAAACCGAATTATATTTATCAGGAGATATTTTCTGTCGGAAACCATATCTGACATATCAAAAGCACTCGGCATCAGCGAAAGCAAGGTCAAAAGCTCTCTTTTCAGAACGAGGAATAAGCTCAGAAACTATTTGAGTGAGGAGGAATTGTTATGAAGGACAATAAACTTTTTTCAGCAATCAGCAATATCGACGAGGAACTGATCGACGAAGCCCTTAACGTCCCCAAAAAGAAGAAGCTGCCCGTTTTCAGAATAACAGCTGCAGCCGCAGCATTCGTTTTTATCGCATTGGCAGTCACCGTTCTTGTCAATATCAACAAGCAGCCCGATATTATCGCAGGATCCGATATTTCCAATGCTCAGACATCAGAAAAACCGGATAATACAAAGCCTGCCGAAAGCAAAACCACAGAACAGACAAGCAAAACCGAACAATCTGCAACAAGCACATCGGAAGCTCAGGCAAGCAAACAAACACCCGTTGAACAACCGACCGATGAAGGCGAAGGCTCGGATATGCTCGGATTCATCATAACAGACGACGACAAGACCTATATTCAGGTTTTCAACAGCGCACAGTACACGCTTGACGAGGATATAGGTCGTGCAGGTGATTTCAGAGGATACTATTCCGGTCTTAACGACAACAGCAGGGTCTATACCGTCAAGGAGGACGACCGGATCCTTGTCGTAAAGTTAGAAAACGGCGGCAGCGTCACGCTTATGCTCAGGGAAGAGGGGCTTCAGGACAGACTGGGGTATTACCGCTTTAGCGGTCTGAGAGTGGACAGCTCGCTGATGGCGGCGCTTTCCTCCAATGACGGCAAGGCATATCCCGTTTACGTTACCCATCCTGATTCCGATGAGATGTACGATTATGTCTATAACGGCAAAACGCTCCGTCAGATGAAAGAAGAATTGGAAGAGTCGTGGAAAACAGAACACGGGAAGTACAATCCTCTTGATGTAGAATACCAAACAGCTCTTGACGCATTCCTTAAGGAAAAGATCAAGGCAGTCTATGACATTCTGACAGAAAACGGTATTCAGGCTGAGCTAATCAATGAAGTCCGCTGTGAAATGACGATGACCAAGGAGCAATTTGAGGCTCTTGGTGCATCCGGCAGAATTTCAGACGAATACGCTTTCGGGCTAAGCGCCGGCGGATATTTTGTTGACGATCCCGAAGCATGATACTTGATTAGAAAAAACGACTTCATATGCATATGTACGACTGTCCTCCCGAAAGAAGTGCTCCGGGGGTGCGCCTACCTTGCGGCGCACGTTTTTATGGTGTTTTTCAGGGGTGCCGGGCGCTTCGCGCCTGGCACCCCTGAAAAAAACAAATCTTAGAATAGCCCGGTCGCTGCGCAGCGACGGTCGGGCGGATGGTAGCGGGGCGGCAATTTCGCGCATTAATGCCGAAATTTCGCGCATTAATGCTGAATCTGCTTGACACTTTAGCGCTGTAATGATATAATGGGTGTTAACTTGATTCAGGAGGAATAGTATGATAAGCGGCGCAGAAATAATGGTCAGATGTCTGCAGGAAGAAAATGTTTCTGTCCTTTTCGGTTATCCCGGTGCGGTCATCTGCCCTTTCTTTGATTATCTTTATAAAACCGATATAAAGGCTGTGCTTGTCCGTCAGGAGCAGAATGCCGCTCACAGTGCAAGCGGCTATGCAAGAGCAAAGTCCACAGTCGGTGTTTGCGTCGCAACCTCAGGCCCCGGCGCACTGAATATGATAACCGGCATAGCAACGGCATATATGGATTCAATACCGCTGGTATGCATAACAGGTCAGGTGCGCTCTGACGTGCTCGGGCGCGACGTTTTTCAGGAGGCCGATATAACCGGCGCCTGTGAGTCCTTCGTAAAGCACAGCTATCTTGTAAAAAACACCGCCGATCTGCCCAGAGTTTTCAAGGAAGCCTTCCATATCGCTTCAACAGGCAGACCCGGTCCGGTCCTTATAGATGTCCCGGTAGATGTACAGACAGCAGAAATCGAAGAGTTCGTATACCCCGAAAGGGTCAATATCATCGGCTACAAACCGTCTGTTTCAGGTCATCCGATGCAGATAAAAAGAGCCGCGGAAATGATACGCTCTTCAAAGCGCCCTGTTATATGCGCCGGCGGCGGCGTTCTTTCATCAGGCGCAAAGCCGAGGTTCCGTGAGTTTATTGAGAAAACAGGCATTCCGGTCGTTTCTACGATGATGGGGATCGGCATAATGCCCTCCGACGATCCGCAGTATGTGGGTATGCTCGGCTCTCACGGCAGGAAGGCCGCAAACGTTACCGTACACAATGCCGACCTCGTTATACTCTGCGGCGCAAGAGTCGGCGACAGGGCTGTCGCCTCGCCGGATCAGGTCGTTGAGCATGCCAACGTAATACATATAGATATAGACCCTGCCGAGATCGGCAAGAATATGAAAACCTCGATCCCCATAGTGGGAGATATGAAAAATGTCCTGCCTAAGCTTCTTGCAGAGGTAGAATACCATACACCTCAGGAGTGGAAGGAGCAGGTCGCTCAGTGGAAGGCTGAATATGAGCCGAAGCCTCAGTTTTTTGACGGCTACGTTGAACCCAAGACCTTTATTGCCGCTCTTTCGGGGATGGTGCGTTCAAAGGCCATAATGTGCGCGGATGTCGGTCAGAACCAGATATGGTGCGCCAATAACTGCCGCCTTCGCGACGGACGTTTCTTTACCTCCGGAGGCATGGGCACAATGGGCTATTCGGTCCCTGCCGCAGTAGGCGCAAAGCTTGCGCGCCCCACAAGAGACGTTATCGCTGTATGCGGCGACGGATCCTTCCAGATGTCTCTGAATGAGCTTGCTACCATTGCCACCGAAAACCTTAACGTCAAGATAATAGTTATGCGCAATACCGTTCTCGGTATGGTGCATGAGCTTCAGGATGTTCTTTATGAAAGCCGCTATGCCATTACGGAGCTGAGCACGGTGCCCGATTTCGTGATGCTTGCAAAGTCCTACGGCATAGATTCAGCCATTGCCTCGTCCAACGAAGAGGCAGAGCGCATAGCAAAGGATATGCTCAGATCAGATAAGCCTTTTGTACTTGTCTGCAATGTGCATCCAAACACCTCGTCAAGATAAGGAGGCGCCGAAGTGAAATATACGCTTTCAGTATTAGTTGAAAACCACGCCGGCGTTCTGTCAAAGGTATCCAGCCTGTTTGCAAGGCGCGCCTTCAATATAGACAGTCTTGCCGTGGGTATCACGGAGGATCCTAACATATCACGCATGACAATCGTTGCCGACGGCGACGAATATGTTATAGAACAGCTTGAAAAACAGCTCAACAAGGTCATCCCCGTTATAAAGGTACGCACCTACCGCGAGGGAGAATACATAAGCCGCGAGCTTTCGCTCATCAAAGTGAACTGCCCGGCCAAACAGAGACTGGATATTATGAAAATATCCGAGCTTATGGGTGCATCCATCGTAGACGTTTCCGTCAATACCATGACACTGCAGTTTGCAGACACTCTGGAGAGATTTGAAACGCTCTGCGATCTGCTGAAGCCATATGGCATCCGTGAGATCGTCAGAACAGGGACCGTTGCAATAGAAAAGGAATCCCGCAAATGACGCTCTAACGAATTTCATATACATATTTTATTTTTATTTATTTTGGAGGTCTTTCAAATGCCAAAAATTTACTATCAGGCAGACTGCGACATCAATGTACTTCAGGGCAAGACCGTTGCTATAATCGGCTACGGCAGCCAGGGTCATGCTCATGCTCTCAACCTTCGTGAAAGCGGCGTAAACGTTATCATCGGTCTTTACGAGGGCAGCAAGAAGTGGGATCACGTTAAGGAGCTCGGCTTCGAGGTTTACACTACCGCTGAGGCTACCAAGAAGGCTGACATCATCATGATCCTTACTCCTGATGAAAAGCAGGCAGCTATCTTCAAGAACGACATCGAGCCCAACCTCACAGAAGGCAAGGCTATCGCTTTCGCTCACGGCTTCAATATCCACTTCAAGCAGATCATCCCCCCGAAAAACATCGACGTATTCATGATCGCTCCCAAGGCTCCGGGTCATACAGTACGCAGCGAGTATGTTGAGGGCAAGGGCACACCGGCTCTCGTAGCTGTATATCAGGACTACACAGGCAAGTGCCTTGACGTAGCTCTCGCTTACGGCGCAGGCATCGGCGCTGCAAGAGCTGCTGTTATGGAAACGACCTTCCGCATCGAAACAGAAACAGACCTCTTCGGCGAGCAGGCTGTTCTTTGCGGCGGTGTTACAGCTCTTATGCAGGCAGGCTTTGAAACTCTTGTTGAGGCAGGCTATGCTCCCGAGAATGCTTACTTTGAGTGCATCCATGAGATGAAGCTCATCGTTGACCTTATCTACAGCGGCGGCTTCTCAATGATGAGATACTCTATCTCCGACACCGCTGAATTCGGCGACTATGAGACAGGCAAGAGGATCATCACAGAGGAAACAAAGAAGGAAATGAAGAAGGTCCTTTCAGAGATCCAGGACGGTTCCTTTGCTTCCAAGTGGATCGCAGAAAACAAGAACGGCAGAGCACACTTCAATGCTATGCGCGCTCTCAAGGCAGAGCATCAGCTCGAGCAGGTAGGCAAGGAGATCAGAAAGATGTACTCCTGGAACGCTACTGACAACAAGTACGCTGACTGATAATAATATATCTTAACAACACAAGCGGCTGCCGCAAAACCAGGTTTTTGCAGCAGCCGCTTTTTCTGTACATACAGTTCCGCCCGACCGTGCCTTCGGCGCGACCGGGCTATTTTAAGACTTGTTTTTTCAGAGGTGCCAGGCGCGGCAATAAGCTTCCGGGTGCTGATTCAGAGTGAACGAAGTGAGCGACAGCGCGAAATGACACCGGCGGCACGCCGGCGCCGCAAGGTAGGCGCACTGCAAGACGCGGCAAAGCCTGTGTATTACTGCTCGTTAAAGAAAACATTATAGCTCTGCCCCTTTATGTCTCCGCTTTCACTGTATCCCTCCGGCAGATAGCTGCCAGCATATTTCAGATCTTCCTTCTGCTTTACGCACAGATAAACGTAATGGATGATATAGTTTTCGCTGTCCGTCAGAGCATAGGCGTTGGTGCTGTAGCTTCCCAGTACTCCGACATATGCCGGCAGCGGAAAGCTGTCTTCGTCATAAACAAGACCTTTCCCGGTATCATCTCCCTTTATCCCGGACAGCCGCTTTATTTCCTTTTCGTAATCCTCCTCCGAATACTTTACGGACATATAATACTCCACATCGGCGCAGCCTATTATCCCGAGCTCCCAGCTGAAATAGAAATCCGTAACATCATCTTTTTCCGCAGACTGCGGAAAGATAACAAGCGCCTCTCTGAAACGTATTTCCGGCAGGTCATTTATCTTCTGAACGTCATTATAGTCTGTATATTCCGCTTTTTCAGTGTAGCAGCCGCAAAGGCAGAAAAGCATAACGACAGGCATAATAAAGCACAGCAGTTTTTTCATAGCATCATCCTTCTTGAGATCACAGTGTCCTCCCGACCGCAGCTTTGCTGCGACAGAGCGGCTAAAACTTGTTTTTTCATGGGTGCCGCAGGGCAGGCGCGCCACAAAGGCACTTTCTTCGGGCGCACGAAAAACAGCGACAGAGGCAAATAATTTTTTCATAGCCCCACTTCTGAAAAACATGTTTTAAACAGCGCGGTCGGGCGTAGGGGCGGTGTTAATGCAGCAGCCCTTTCTGAAAAAGATCAAAGAGCTCCTCCGTTAAAAATACGATAAAACTCGTTATAAAGCCTTGTCATATCGTTACCTGCCTGAATAGCGTCTCTCGTCGAAGGATAAAGCGTATATATCGTTATACCCATCGCTACGCCTACGATCACAGATATTATCAAAGCGGCTATCGACATTTTTTTATTCATTCCGGGACCATATGAAATAATTCCGATAATGCTGAAGATCAATCCTACCGGAGGCAGCAGAAAGCCGAAGATCATAGCGCAAACAGCTATTGAATCACTGAGACGGGATTCGTTCACGATAACTGTCGTGTTCGCTGCAGCAGGTGCAGCGTCTTTTTTGTGCTGCGGCGCACCGCATTCGGTGCAGACCGACGCAGACAACGGGATAAGCCTGCCGCATTCAATACAGAAATGCTTTGCTTCTTTTGTCGGCGCTCCGCAGCCTGAACAGACCGCAGCTCCTTCGGTAAGCTCCATACCGCACTCACCGCAAACGTTGTTTGTCTTATTTACCGGTGCTCCGCACTCAGAGCAGACCTTTGCATCTGCAGAGATCTCTGCTCCGCATTCGTCACATATCTTCTTCAGCTTTATCTTTTCCGTAACACAGGGAGCGCCGCAGTTCCGGCAGAACTCACAGCCTTCATCCAAGACTCCGCCGCATTCCTGACATATTTTCTCAGACATCAGCTCAGCCTCCGATCATTTTGTCATCAGGACCTGGTAACATCAATACCGTAGCCATGTACAAGGTCATACTGAGAACGTCTTTTCAGTGAATATGAAAGTGTTGTATCACCTTTTATGGTCTCTGAGCATTCAGTCACGTTGCTCGGATTACCGTTTTCCTGGAATGCTATCACATGCTTTCCGGGCGACAGGGTCAGGGTCTGATTGTAACTCTGCTTGTCTCCGAGAGTAGCAAGGACCATACCATCCACAAGCACATCTACATTGTATTTTCCCATATTTATATTGTGTTCAACATATACATTCAGGTTAACACTATACGATGTCGGCTTCGGAGGTTCACTGACGGTCTTGCTTGATTCATATGAGGTTTCAGGCCTTGTATAAGCTGAGGACTGATCGAAGGTCTGATTGGACGACTGCTCAAAATTAAACAATTGGTTCACATCATCATATGAGCTCTGTGAAGCCTGACCGGAAGGACCGGAGCTGCCTGAAATAGAGAATACAGCAATAACGCCGAGAACAGATCCGACTCCTACAAGCAGAACCGCAAGGATAACGATAATGATTATAAGGATCTTGTTGCTTTTATTGGGTGCAGAAGCAGGAGCCGCAGCCGGCGCAGCGGAAGATGCGGCAGGCTGTGCATCAGCTCCAACAGTCTGACCGCCAAGCATTTCGGGAACTGAAGCTCCGCAGCCGACACAAAACGCCGCCTTGTCGCTTATCTGCTTGCCGCATTTAGGACAGTAGATCATACTCATTTTAAATTCCTCCATTTTCAAAAAACTAAATTATAATCTTCCGACTGTCATTTTATCATATCATGTCGTTTTTTACAAGCACCAATTTAAGCAGGCAGTACCTGCGCACTTTATATAGTGTTTTTTTCAGAGAGGGACTGCCGCATCAGCATTGTCACGTCCGCCCGACCGTGCCTTCGGCGCGACCGGCACCCCTGAAAAAACACTATAAAAGGTGCGCCGCAGGGCAGGCGCCAATACTATCTGTTATCGACCTTTTCGGGAAACAGGTCGTGCTTTGAAAGCCTGTCCCATGCCAGAGCCTCAAACTTCGTCCCCGGCTTGCCGTAATTGCAGTACGGGTCTATCGAAATGCCGCCTCTCGGCAGGAATTTCCCCCATACCTCAATGTATTTGGGGTCCATAAGCTTTATAAGATCCTTCATGATGATGTTTACGCAGTCCTCGTGAAAATCGCCGTGACTGCGGAAGCTGTAAAGATAGAGCTTCAGCGATTTGCTTTCGACCATAAGCTTATCCGGGATATATGAAATATATATCGTCGCAAAATCCGGCTGGCCGGTTATAGGGCAAAGGCTCGTAAATTCCGGACAGTTGAATTTGACAAAATAATCATTGTCCGGATGCTTGTTTACAAATGCCTCCAGCACCTCCGGGGCATAATCATCCCTGTATTTTGTTTTTGCATTACCGAGCAGCGTAACGCTGCCCATTTCCTGTTCCTGTCTCATAATTACCTCCTTAAACAAAGAGCAAAGCTCCGACAAGCTCGCTTGATCGGAGCGAGCGACGCCTGGGGCAGACGTCGGGGAGCTTTTGCTCCTGCGGGCGTCAGTGTGGGATCCTGACCCGCCATCGACGTTTGTTACAGCGCCGGGTCTTTAACTCCGTTTGCCGCAAAGGCTGCAGCCCTGTCGCGGCAGGTACCGCAAAGTCCGCAGGGGCGCTCTCTCCCTTCGTAGCAGCTCCATGTATATTTGTACGGAGCGCCGAGTCTCAGTCCCTCAGCCACGACCTGAGCCTTTGTTTTGTTTATGAACGGTGCGGCGATGCTCAGCTCTCCGCCGCTTCCGAGATTTATCGCCTTTGCCATGGAATCATTGAATTCCTCGCTGCAGTCGGGATAGGCATTTCCTGCAGCGTCGTCGCTGTGCGCGCCGTAATAGATCTCGCTGCAGCCGTTTGAAAGCGCTATGCTTGCCGCCGCAGACAGAAACAGACCGTTCCTGAACGGCACATAGGTCGAAACAGGGCTGCCGTTTGTTTTTTCAAGCTGCTCTGCATAGCTTTCCCCGGGGATATCTCCGCCGCCTGAAAGCAGGGTGCAGTCTGACCCTTCGAATATCAGTGCAAGGTCGAGCGTCTTTAGCTTTACGCCGTAGTATTCTGCGGTTTTCTTAGCCGCGTCAAGCTCGCGGCTGTGCTTCTGACCGTAGCTTACGGCAAGCGCCATTACCTCTTCGGCGCTGTATTTGCTGACAGCGACCGCAAGACAGGTCGTGCTGTCGATACCGCCGCTCAGCAAAACAAGTGCTTTCATTTTTATTCCTCCCGATACTTTGGGCAACACCGCACAAAGACCGCCTGTCGGCTTTGCACGCCATCTTTCGGCAAATTTTCCGTCATTTTCGCCAAAATCTCCTTGAAATACGTCAGTATTCCTGCGTCGATTTTG
>CADCPT010000045.1 GCA_902803385.1 uncultured Ruminococcus sp. | reverse complement strand
CGTGAGGATCTTATCGGTCACGCTATGGATATCACTCCTACAATGCTCAACTTCCAGACCCATGCTGATAACGGTTCAATGTTCAATACACCGCCCTGCTATACTATATATATGGCTAAGCTGGTTCTTGAATGGATAAAGAACGATATCGGCGGTCTTGAGAAGATGAAGGAGATCAACGAGAAAAAGGCAGCTATACTCTATAACTTCCTTGACAATTCAAATATGTTCAAGGGTACTGTTGTTCCTGAGGACAGATCTCTTATGAATGTTCCGTTCATTACAGGCAATGATGAGCTTGACGCTAAGTTCGTTAAGGAAGCTGCTGAGAATGATTTCGTTAATATCAAGGGACATCGTTCAGTCGGCGGCATGAGAGCTTCTATATACAACGCTATGCCTGTTGAGGGTGTAGAAAAGCTTGTTAAGTTCATGGGCGAATTTGAAGCAAGAAATTCATGATCATATAACTGATCAGAAACATAAAATATAAAAGGTGATTGAAATGTTTAATATACAGACACTGAATAAGATCTCGGCAGCAGGTCTTTCAAAGCTTGGCGATAACTATGCTGTAGCTGATGATGTTCAGAATCCCGATGCTATCCTCGTGCGCAGCGCAGCAATGCATGATATGGAAATGCCGGAAAGCCTTCTTGCTATCGCAAGAGCAGGCGCAGGCGTAAACAATATTCCGCTTGACAAATGCGCAGAGAAGGGTATTGTTGTATTCAATACTCCCGGTGCAAATGCAAATGCAGTTAAAGAGCTTGTTCTTACTGCAATGCTTATCAGCAGCCGTGATGTTGTAGGCGGTATCGAGTGGGCTAAGACGCTTAAAGGCAACGGCGACGCTGTAGGAAAGATGGTCGAGAAGGGCAAGAGCCAGTTTGTAGGTCCCGAGCTGAAGGGCAAGACCCTCGGTGTTGTAGGACTGGGCGCTATCGGTATACTTGTTGCAAATGCTGCAGTAGCTCTCGGCATGAATGTTATCGGATACGATCCGTTCCTTTCGGTTGACAATGCTCTGAGGATCTCACATAAGGTAAGACACGTTGTTACTCTTGACGATATATTTGCAGAGAGTGATTATATCACTGTTCATGTTCCGCTCACACCCGAAACAAAGGGCGTCATCAATGCCGCAAACATTGCCAAGATGAAAGACGGCGTGCGCATCATGAACTACTCCCGTGCAGACCTCGTTGTTTCCGCTGATGTTATCGAGGCTGTAAAGAGCGGCAAGGTCGCAGCCTACACCACAGACTTTGCGACCGACGATATCCTTGATGTTCCCGGTATCATCGTAACGCCTCACCTCGGCGCTTCTACTCCGGAATCAGAGGACAACTGCGCTGAAATGGCTGCCGAAGAGATAAAGGATTTCCTCGAGAACGGCAACATCAGAAACTCCGTCAATATGCCGGCAGTTTCTATGGCACGCGCAGGCAAGGAGAGAGTATGCGTTATCCACAAGAACGTTCCCAGCATACTCACGACCGTTACAGCGGCTCTTTCAGAAACAGGCAACAACATTGAAAGCATGGACAGCAAATCCAGAAAGGATTATGCTTACACCATTCTTGATGTTGCAAGCGATGTTGACGCTGCAGCTGCAGACAAGATAGCAGCTATCGACGGCGTTATCCGCGTAAGAGTGATAAAATAATGATATCAGGATCCGGGAAGTCCGTATCTGACGCGCCCGACCGCACCTTCGGTGCGACCGGGCTACTAAAAATCTGTTTTTTCAATGGTGCCAGGCGCTTTGCGCCTGGCACCATTGAAAAAACACTGATATGGGAGCGCGAAAAAGAATTTATACTAATATCAAAAAGGTCAATTTCACGGATTCAGGTAATGGCAGATCTGCGCCCGAGGCATTTGTTTCGGGCGCGTTATATTAATCAATAGTTATTCTGATAATAATTATTGATAATGATAAAAAAGCGAATATTAAAAGCAGATAGCTGTTTTTGTGAACCCCTTAAAACCAATAACATAGTGCGGTCACACCGCAGGCGTGGTCGCACGAATTATAAACAGTTTCACATAAACTATAAAAGGAGGAAAAGAAATGTCGGATAAAGTAGTCAGAACGAGATTTGCGCCAAGCCCGACAGGCTTTATGCATGTGGGCAACCTGAGAACAGCACTTTATGAATATCTTGTCGCGAGATCACTCGGCGGAAAGTTCATACTGCGCATTGAGGATACCGACCAGGAAAGAAAGGTCGAGGGCGCTGTTGATATCATATACAATACAATGAAGCAGGCAGGACTTATCCACGACGAAGGTCCGGACATCGGCGGTGATTTCGGACCGTATGTCCAGAGTGAAAGAAAGGATATGTATCTGCCCTATGCGGAGCAGCTTATCCGCGAGGGTCACGCATACCGCTGCTTCTGCACAAAGGAGCGCCTTGACGGTCTGCGCGCGAACAGTGATGACCCCGGCGCAGGCTATGACAGACACTGCCGCGATCTTCCTCAGGAAGAGACAGATCGCCTTATGGCAGAGGGCACGCCCTATGTCATCCGCCAGAAAATGCCGCTTGAGGGCAGCACGACCTTTGAAGACGCTGTTTACGGCACCATAACCGTTGACAATGCAGAGCTTCAGGATCAGATACTTATAAAGGCGGACGGCTTTCCGACCTATAACTTTGCAAATGTTATAGACGACCATACAATGAACATCACTCATGTTGTAAGGGGAAGCGAATACCTTTCCTCTACGCCGAAATATAACCTTCTTTATGAGGCTTTCGGCTGGGAGATACCTACATACATTCATCTTCCGCTTATAATGGGCAAAAATGACGACGGCACCATCTCCAAGCTTTCAAAGCGCCACGGCGCAACAAGCTTTGAGGATCTTGTGGAGCAGGGCTTCCTTCCCGAAGCTATAATCAATTATATCGCGCTTCTCGGCTGGGCGCCTAAGGACAACAGGGAAATGTTTACGCTTTCCGAGCTTTGTGAGAATTTCTCGATCGACGGAATAAGCAAGTCGCCTGCGGTATTCGATTATGACAAGCTGGAATGGTTCAACGGCGAATACATAAAGGCGATGAGCACAGAGCAGTTCGCAAAGGTCGCAGAGCCGTATTTCAGAAAGGCTCTCGGTGACAAGCCCTTCGATCATATCAAGATAGCTTCCATATTACAGCAGAGAACGACAAAGCTTACAGATATCCCGGAAAAGATCGCTTTCTTTGCAAAGCAGCCGGAATACGACAAGGAGCTTTTTGTAAACAAAAAGAGCAAGACCACCCTTGAAAACTCCCCGGCGCTGCTTGAGGCAGGCATAAATGCACTTGAGGCTCTGACGGTATGGGATCATGACAGCATCCACGACTGCCTTATCGGTCTGGCGCAGGAGCTGGGAGTAAAGAACGGTACGGCAATGTGGGGAGTACGCATTGCGGCATCGGGCATGACCGTTACTCCGGGCGGCGCCGTTGAGATACTTGATATATTGGGACGCGAGGAAGCTCTCAAAAGACTGCACGCAGGACTTGAAAAGCTGAAAAACTGACCCGGAGGACTGTGACTTTATGATATTCAGAGAGCTGAGGCATGACGACGGCTGGATCGTGATAAATTACACAACGACCTGGGATTACGGGTATGATTTTATGCTCGAAGCGGCTCAGGAGATCATTGACAATGATTTCAGGGACGACACCCAGCGCATTGCCGTTTCCGAATTGGCGGGCGCAAAGAATGAAGAGGTGCTTGATGAAGTCGGAAAGTACGGGATGCAGCTTCGCAGATGTCCCGAAACAGCGAAGGAATGCGGCGTCCTGACCGTGGCGGGGATAAGCCGGGAGATGAACTGCCCCTTTCAGCTCGTATTCTTCAACCGCACCAACAGGGTCAGGCTCTTCTCTCCGGATGAGGATTATTTCAGTATCCGGGGCGAACGCGCTTTCGATAATTATCTGAACGGCGTGGAGATACGGGCTTATTGCAGGGATACGGAGAGAAGAATGAAGGATCAGTGTTGAGATCAGAATTCAGAAACAGCGGAGATTTGTTTAGAAATTCAGTGAACAGAAGATTATATAATTGCTGTAATGATGACAGATAAGTTAAGCAGAAAAAATAATAGTGTACTTATTTCCCATGCAAATAAGGAGGATTTATGAATATAATTAATGCAATTTATAATTTGGTGAATTACCAAGAAACAAATGTAATATCATATTATACTGGAAAAAACCGTGCTAATAACTCTGGTGATGCATTGGAGGAATATATTAAAGATCTTTTCGCTGGATCTTTTAAACTAAGAGAGAAAGAACGTATGGAAAAAAGAAGTAATGTTTTTTCATATTTTGGAAATAACAGCAATCCTCCTGATGCAATGTTAAAAAATGGAGATGCAATAGAAACAAAGAAAATTGGAACATTTAGTTCTTCACTTGCTTTGAACTCTAGCTATCCAAAACAAAAGTTATTCCGAGATTCCCTAATGATTTCTAAAGCGTGTCGAGAAGCCGAGGAATGGGACGAAAAAGATATGATATATGCTGTAGGTGTTGTAAACGGGAAAAAACTAAGACATCTTTCCATGGTATATGGTCGCGATTACTGTGCAAGTGAAGAATGTTATAGTCGTATAAAAACCAAAATAAAAAATTCTGTAGAATCTATTCCCGATATTGATTTTACGGAGTCAAGAGAGTTAGGACATATTAATAGGGTTGATCCTCTTGGAATTACATATATGCGAGTGCGAGGTATGTGGGGTATAGAAAACCCTTGGAAAGCCTTTAATTATGTCTATGAAATAAAAAAAGATGCTTCGTTCGATTTTATGTGTATAATAAATGAAGAAAAATGGAATTCTTTTGAAAATTTAGATTTAATAACCTCAATTAATGTCAATAATTTTTCCATAGAGGATATTAAAATCAAGAATCCCGATAATCCCGCTAAACTAGTAAATGCTAAACTAATTTCCTATTTCTGGTAATGAGGTGACAAACCATGCAAGTTATCAGTCTTTTTTCTGGATGTGGAGGTCTTGACTTAGGTTTTGAAAAAGCTGGATTTGAAATACCAATCGCAAATGAAATAGATCACACGATTTGGAATACATTTAAGGCTAATCACCCTAAGACCAAACTGATAGAGGACGATATACGAAATATAAATGCAAATGACTTTCCATCAAATGTTGATGGTATTATCGGAGGTCCTCCTTGTCAATCATGGAGCGAGGCAGGTGCATTAAGAGGAATAAATGATGCAAGAGGAAAATTGTTTTATGACTATATCCGTATATTAAGGTCTGTTCAACCCCGTTTTTTTCTTGCCGAAAACGTTCCGGGAATGCTGTCAGTTCGTCACAGAGAGGCTGTCAGTAATATTATTTCAATGTTTGAAGATAGCGGATATAATGTATCTGTTACTTTGGTAAATGCAAAGAACTATGGAGTTGCTGAGGAAAGAAAGAGGGTTTTTTATATTGGTTTCCGTAAAGATCTAGAAAACAATTTTATTTTTCCAAAAGGAAGCACAGAAAATGATTGTGATAAAATAACTTTACGAGATATTATTTGGGATTTGCAATTTACAGCTGTTCCTGCAGCCAATTATAATCGTCATAATCCAACGGCAATTAATAACAACGAATACTTTGTTGGAGCGTATTCACCTATTTTTATGAGCAGAAATCGTGTCAAATCCTGGGATGAACAAGCTTTTACTGTACAAGCATCCGGCAGGCAATGTCAATTACATCCACAAGCTCCCAAAATGACATTTATAGAAAAAAACAAACGTGAATTTGTCAAAGGAAAAGAGCATTTATACCGCCGAATGACGATAAGAGAAATAGCAAGAATACAAGGATTTCCTGATGATTTCAAATTTTTTTATGATAATGTTGATGATGCCTATAAAATGATAGGTAATGCAGTTCCGGTAAATCTTGCATACGAAATAGCAATTGCTATTTATAAAGAGTTATGTAATTAATTACCAAATAATAAGGAGAAACAAGAATGTCAGAAGAAATTATATCTACCAATTTTATAACAGATTTTGTTGTAGAGGACACCGCAGAGGGCGGGGCTTATGAAGGTAAAAAGGTGCATACACGTTTCCCTCCCGAGCCGAACGGCTACCTCCACATAGGTCATGCAAAGGCTATCTGCGTTGATTTCGGTACTGCGGAGAGATTCGGCGGAATATGCAATCTGAGAATGGACGATACGAACCCCACCAAAGAGGACGTTGAGTATGTTGACGCCATCAAGGAGGACATCCACTGGCTCGGCTTTGACTGGGACGACCGTTTCTACTTTGCTTCTCAGTATTTTGACGATATGTACGGCTTTGCCGTTGAGCTTATCAGAAAGGGGCTTGCATATGTCTGCGAGCTTACCCCGGAGCAGATGAGAGAAAACAGGGGAGACCTCACCACGCCTGCAACAAGCCCTTATCGCGACAGACCTGTCGAAGAAAGCCTCGGCCTTTTCGAGAGGATGAAAAACGGTGAATTCCCGGACGGAAGTATGACGCTCAGGGCAAAGATAGACCTTGCGAGCGGAAACTTCAATATGCGCGACCCCGTTATATATCGTATAAACCGCATACCCCATCACCGCACGGGCGACAAATGGTGCATCTACCCGATGTATGACTTTGCCCACCCGATAGAAGACGCTATGGAGGGTATTACACATTCCCTCTGTACGCTTGAATTCGAGGCTCACCGTCCGCTTTACGACTGGGTGATAAACAATATCACCGCTCCCTGCAAGCCCCGTCAGATAGAGTTTGCAAGGCTCGGGATAAACAACACCGTAATGAGCAAAAGAAAGCTTCGTCAGCTTGTGGAGGACGGCTATGTCGCAGGCTGGGACGACCCGAGAATGCCCACTCTCTGCGGTCTGCGCCGCAGGGGCTACACTCCTGCCGCGATAAGAAGCTTCTGCGAAAGGATAGGCGTTACAAAGGTCAACAGCACCGTTGAATATTCCTTCCTTGAAAACTGTCTGCGCGACGACCTCAACGAAAACGCTCAGAGAGTTATGTGCGTTCTGGATCCGGTCAGGCTTGTTATCACCAACTATCCGGAGGGCAAAACAGAAAGCTTTGAGGTGGAGAACAATCCTCAGCGCGAAGAGGACGGTACCCGCACCATAACCTTCTCACGCGAGCTGTATATAGAAGCCGGCGATTTCCTTGAGGAAAAGGTCAAGGGCTACAACCGTTTCTATCCCGGCAACGAGGTAAGGCTCAAATCGGCATATATCGTTAAATGCACAGGCTGTGAAAAGGACGAAAACGGAAAGGTCACAACTGTTTTTGCCGAATATGACCCCGAAACAAGAGGGGGCGACACTCCCGACGGCAGAAAGGTAAGAGGAACTGTCCACTGGGTAAATACCGGGGACTGCATCGAAGCAGAGGTAAGGCTTTATGACAATCTTTTCACGGATCCGGAGCCTGACACCGGAGACAAGAATTTTCTCGACTATATCAATCCCGAAAGCCTGAGAATTATGACAGGCTGCAAGATCGAAAGCTCCGTCAAGGGAGCCGAAGCGCCGAAGAGCTATCAGTTCATGAGGCTCGGATATTTCTGCATCGACAGTGACAGCAAGCCGGACGCACTGGTATTTAACCGCAGCGTTTCGCTTAAAGACGGCTTCAAAAAGAAATAATATAAAAAGTGCGCCTACCTTGCGGCGCACTTTTTTATAGTGTTTTTTCAGGGGTGCCGGGCGCGAAGCGCCCGGCACCCCTGAAAAAACGAAAAACATAGCCCGGTCGCTGCGCAGCAGCGGTCGGGCGGACGGTGCAGTGTTAATGCGACATTAATAATAAAAGGGCTATGGCTTTATGCTTCAAGAATACTTGTTGACTAAGGTCGGGCGGCCTTCCGGCTGCCCTTTGTCCATATCCTCGGGTCTGATGCAAGTATAAGCGGATATATCTCCAGCCTGCCGAGCAGCATCGCAATGGTAAGCACGATCGTGGAAATATCTGAATATTCGCTGTACCCGAACGCCGGGCCTACGGCACCGAAGCCGGGTCCGACATTGTTTACGCAGGAAACAGCGGCTGTGAGATTTGTCTGGAAATCAAAGCCGTCAACGCATATTATTATGAATGTCAGGGCTATCAGCACGATGTAAACCGAAAAGTAAATGCTTACGGAACGAAGCGTTTCGTCATCGACTGCCTTGCCCTCAAGCTTGACGACAGCGACAGAACGCGGATGAAGCATACGCCTGAATTCCTTTTTCATCTGCTTGAAGAGCAGCATAACTCTTGATACCTTCAGTCCGCCGGCAGTCGAACCGGCGCATCCGCCCATAAACATCAGCAGGAATATGACTCCCTTTGCGATCTGCGGCCATCTGTCAAAATCGGCTGTTGAATAGCCTGTTGTCGAGCTGATGGAAGCGACCTGGAAGAATGCATGCCTTGCTGCGTCGCCGACACTGTTGTACAGAGGATATATGGAAACTCCGATTATTGCAGCTGAGATAAGCACAACTGCGCCGAAGCACCACAGCTCACGGTTCGTTACAAAAGTCTTGAAGCGGCGCAGGATAAGCAGATAGTAAAGATTGAAGTTTACGCTGAAAAGCAGCATGAATGCCGTGATGACCCACTGCACATACGGGCTGTAGCTTTCGATGGAATCAGCCTTTATTCCGAAGCCGCCGGTTCCGGCAGTGCCGAGGGAATAGACCACGCTGTCAAAAACAGGCATTCCGCCTGCAAGCAGAAGGATTATCTCCAGCGCCGTGAGACAGAAATAAATGATATAAAGTATTCTTGTGGTGTCCTTTATTTTGGGAACGATCTTTCCGATTATTGGCCCTGCCATTTCGGCGCGCATTATATGTATGCCTCTGCCGGAATTACCCGGTATTATCGCCATCATCAGCACAAGAACGCCCATGCCGCCTATCCAGTGGGTGAAGCTTCGCCAGAACAGCAGACCGCGGCTCATGCTTTCAACATCGGTAAGTATGGTCGCTCCGGTGGTGGTAAGTCCGCTTACGGTCTCAAACAGCGCGTCGATATAGCTGTTTATTTCGCCGCTTATCACATATGGCAGTGCTCCCACAAGCGACATCAGTATCCAGGCGAGCGAAACAAGTGCAAAGCCTTCCTTTGCAAAGAATACCCTTGTTTTCGGGCGCAGTACAAAGCTCAGGGCAAGTCCTGGTACGGCGGCAATGACCATCGTGAGAGCAAAAGCTTTAACGCAGATCATTTCTCCGTATATCAGGGAGACGATCAGAGGCAGTATCAGAAGCATCGCTTCGAGAACAAGAAGCTGACCTGCACGGTAAAATACAAGACGTCTGTTCATTTCTATCTTCCTTATTTTATGATATCTGACAGATCGCCGAGCTTACGTCCGGATGCTGCCAGAACTATTACCCTGTCGCCCTGAAGTATGAAGTCATCTCCGGCAGGGAGCATCGGGCGCCTGTCGCGTATTATCCCGGCGATAAGGATATTGTCCTTTATCTTCAGATCCTTCAGCGGAATGCCCGTGTGTGAAAAATCCGGACCGACAATGAATTCGAGCGCCTCCGCCTTGTCATCCATAATGTTGTACAGGGTCTCGACGGAGCTTCCTGCGGAGTTTTCAAGCGCTCTCGCATACTGTATCACCCTGTCCGAAACGATCTTTCTCGGAGATATAACGCTGTCCAGACCGAGCTTTTCAGCCATATCGCAAAGCTCATCGCGGTTTATCTTTGTTATTACCTTCGGGACCTTATGAGCAGATGCGAACATTGATATCAGTATGTTTTCCTCATCCATTCCCGTAAGCGTGACGAAGGCGTCCATGTTTTCAAGGCCTTCCTCCATCATTATTTCCTGCTGAGCGCCGTCGCCGTTTATGACGATAGTTCTGGAAAGCTTTTGCGACAGCTCGTTGCATTTTTTTGGGCTTCGCTCTATTATTTTTACGCTGTTGCCGGTGTTTTCAAGCATTCTCGAAAGGTAGAAGCCCAGCCTGCCGCCGCCTATTATCATTATGCTTTTTGCCTGGCGGTGTTCAAGACCTATTGCGCGGAAAAGCTTAAGCAGCTCGGCCGGAGATCCGGTCAGGCCTATCTTGTCGCCGTCCTGCAGAACGAAGCTTCCTGAGGGAATGAACACCTCACTGCCTCGCTGAACGGCGCAAACAAGAAATTTCGCTTTGAAGCGATTTCTCAGATCCATAAGAGAAACGCCTGCCATGAGAGAGCCTTTGCGGAGTATTATCTCGACTATCTCCACATTCATCTGAGAGAAGGTCTCTATTTTGATTGCCGAGGGGAGCTTCAACAGGTTGAACATTTCCTGAGCGGCAAGCATCTCGGGGTTTATAGCCATAGAAAGATCAAGATGCTGTTTCAGAAAGCCAAGGCTTTCGCGGTTGTATTCAGGGTTTCTTATGCGCGCGATAGTATGCTTTGCGCCGAGCCTTCTTCCGAGGAAGCAGCTCAGCATATTCAGCTCATCAGAAGCTGTTGCTGCAATGAAAAGATCGGCCTCCGGCACCCCGGCTTCTTCAAGCACACTGCAGTCGGTCGCGTTTCCGCAGACGCACATTACATCGTAAATATTCGATATTTCAGAAACCACGCTGACATCCTTATCCACGACAGTGAGGTCATGCTCCTCTGTTACAAGACGCGAGATCATTGTAGAGCCGATCTTGCCGGCGCCGACAACCACGATCTTCATAAAAAGACTCCTTAACACAGAATTTTTCAACTATATATTGTATCACAGATCATCAGATATTTCAATCAGTGAATAATATTATTTTTAAGGCGCGGTGCCGGCGTGCCGCCGGTGTCAATTCGCGCTGTCGTTTCGTGCAAACCACCGCCAGACCGCGCCTTAGGCACTATCTGGCTATTATTATTTATTTTTTTTCAGAGGTGCCAGGCGCAAAGCGCCCGGCACCTCTGAAAAAACACTATAATAAACGTGCGCCGCAGCGTAGGCGCACGTTGTATAGCAAAGGAGCCGTGAATTTTTTCACAGCTCCGGATAGTTGTATGGCGCAGTATATATAAGCGTTCAATTATTCTACCGAAAGAATAAAGTAGTATATCGGCTGACCGCCGTCGATAAGCGTTATGTCAACGCCGGGGGCTTTTGACTGGATCATATCGAGCGCAGCGTCTGCCTGAGCCTCTGTGATCCCCTCACCGTAGATAAGGCTTACGTATGAGGTGTTCTTGTCGATCATATCCTTTGCAAGCTTTGCGACAGCCTTTACAGGATCCTTCTCACGATGGGTGAGCTTGCCGTTGTTGAGGGCGATGATATCGCCTTCCTTGATCTTTGTCATTCCGAATTCGGAATTCCTTGCTGCGTAGGTTACCTGACCGGTGGAAACGTTCGCTATTGCAGAACGCATATACTGAGCATTAAGCTCCGGTGTCGAATCGGCAGCGTAGGAAAGCATGGCAACAAGCCCCTGCGGTATGGTCTTTGTGGGGATTATGATAACGTTTCTGTCGCTTACGAGCGGTATTACCTGCTCTGCGGCAAGAATGATGTTCTTGTTGTTCGGGAAAACAAAAACGTTCTTAGCAGGAGTAGCCATAACGGCATTGTAAATATCCTCGGTGCTGGGGTTCATGCTCTGACCGCCGCTCACAACGTGGCTGCATCCGAGATCCTTAAAAACCGATTCAAGACCCTTTCCGCTTGCAACGGCTACAAAACCGCATTCCTCTGTCGGATCGGCAGGCTTCATTTCTTCCTTGATCTTTGCGGCCTTTTCTGCGGCAGCCTTCTGCTTTTCATATTTTTCGGCAGCCTTCCTGTGCTGCTCCTTCATATTTTCTATCTTGACGGTAAGAAGCTGACCGTAGGTGATAGCCTCTTCCAGTGCTTTGCCGGGGTTTTCGGTATGGACATGTACCTTTATGATGTCGTCATCCTCAGCAACTACAACGCAGTCGCCCATTGCCTCAAGGAAGGCGCGGAGCTGTTCGGGAGTCTTTGTGAGATCCTCAGCCTTGCCGATAATGAACTCGGTGCAGTAGGTGAAGTTTATTTCCGAATCGTATTCCGCTGCGGCATTGCGGAAGAATTCATCGCTTGCTGCTATCTGTGCGGCAATAGCGGTATTAAGAGCTTCCTCCGGAGCCGGTTCAACGATAACGCCGTCGCGAAGATAAACAAGCATGCCTTCAAATATATCGCAGAGACCTCTGCCGCCTGCGTCAACAACGCCTGCTTTTTTAAGAACAGGGAGCATTTCCGGTGTTTTGTCGAGAGCCTCTCTTGCCCCTGCTACCATTGCGGCAAATACGATGACCGGATCCTTTTCGATGTCTGCTGCGGAGCGGCCGCTGTCAAAGGACATCCTTGCGACCGTAAGGATAGTACCCTCCGTGGGATTCATAACTGCCTTGTAGGCAGTCTCAACGCCAACGTGAAATGCGGAAACAAAGCCCTTTCCGTCGACCTCGGTGCGACCCTTGAGTGCATTTGCAAAGCCTCTGAAAAGAAGGGAAAGAATAACGCCGGAGTTTCCTCTTGCGCCCTTGAGCATGGCAGATGCTGCAACAGAAGCGACCTCTGCAATGCTTTCGGATTCTGTTTCCTTCAGGGCAGATGATGCCGCTTCGATAGTCATGGACATGTTTGTGCCCGTGTCGCCATCGGGAACAGGGAAGATGTTTAATGAGTTGATTTCTGATTTGTGGGATGTGATGTTGTTGGCACCCGAAATGAGTGCGTTTCTGAAGCTTACTCCGTTTATCATGTCAGCACTTCCTTAGTTAGTATTACCTGGTCTCAACTATCAGCTTCATTGCCGTGCGCTCGACGTCGTCAATAACGATCGTAGTGAATGCTGGTATGCAGACCAGATCAATTCCCATTGGTGCAAGATATCCGCGGGCTACGGCAACGGATTTTAGCGCCTGATTGGTAGCGCCCGCGCCCACAGCCTGAACCTCAACGCATCCGTAATCCCTTATCACTCCGGCAATAGCGCCGGCAACGGAATTCGGAGAGGATTTGGATGAAACCTTCAGTATTTCCATTTTGTGCAGTCCTCCTGAATTTTTCGGAATCTCAAGCACGGATGCAAATATTATTTGCCGATGGGAATAATAACAGCGTACAATACTATCATATCATAAAGCAAATAATAATCAAGCGTTTTTGAGAAAAAATCCGCATTTTGATTTTATTTTCAGCGTATTTCCATACGTTTTACCGAAATTGTCCTTCCTGTTCTGTCATCTGCTTCAAAGAGAATGCAGTCCATTTTACATTCCCCTGATGCGATCTCAAAACGGACGGGAAGCTTATCCCTGAATTTTTTGATCGCAAGCTCCGGCTGAACGCCGAGTACCGAATTGACGGGTCCTGTCATTCCGACATCGGTGATATATCCGGTGCCCTTCGGGAGTATCGTTTCATCGGCAGTCTGGACATGGGTGTGAGTGCCGAACAATGCGCTTATCCTGCCGTCAAGGTAGAACCCCAGCGCAAGCTTTTCCGCCGTTGCTTCTGCATGAAAATCAACTATCGTGATTTTTGTGCCAAGCTCCTTTATGAGCCTGTCTGCGTAGCGGAATGGGTCATCGAGGTTTTCCAGAAACAGCGTACCGGAAAGGTTTATTATCCCCACCTGAGTACGACCGAGGTCGTATACTGCAGAGCCTGATCCGGGGGCAGCGCCCTCAGGATAATTGGCAGGTCTTAAAAGGTAAGGTGAGCTTTCGTAATACGGGTAGCTTTCCTTGCGGCGAAAGCTGTGGTTGCCGCCTGTTATAACATCAACTCCGCTTGAGAACAAAAAGTCGGCAGAGACGGGAGTAATGCCGTTTCCGTCGGCGGAGTTCTCTCCGTTGGCTATAACAAGATCCACGCCGTACTGTTTTTTGAGTGCAGGAAGCTTGCTGCGCAGGAAGCGGCAGCCTATCGTGCCTACAACATCGCCTATTGCGAGAATTTTCATATAATATCATCCAGTCTATGCGGGAAATCCCACGTTTTCAATTATATCATTTTCTTATATTATTGTCAAGAAATCAAAATATAAAAATGAGATTTTTCTTTTTCTTTTATCTGCCGGATCGCCGCAGTGTGCCCACATGCGCCTACCCTGCGGCGCCGGCGTGCCGCAGGTGTCAAAACGCGCTGTCGTTTCGTGCAAACCACCGCCAGACCGCGCCTTCGGCACGACCTGGCTATTATTATTTAGTTTTTTCAGAGGTGCCAGG